>JARKSS010000077.1 GCA_029974175.1 Vicinamibacterales bacterium | reverse complement strand
CGCGCCGGACGGCGTCGGCACCAGCACGCGCCGCAGCCGCGGCACGTCGTCGCGCAGCTCGCGCGGGTAGCGCACATTGACCGGGTAGCGCTCGCGTCCCTCGATCGTGGTGGTCACGTTCTCACCGCCGACGGCCGACGTGATCACCGACTGCAGGGCGTCGATCGTCAGGCCATGCCGGGCCAGATCGGCGCGCCGCGGGACGATGTCCACGAAGTTGCCGCTGGTGACGCGCTCGGCAAAGACGCTCCGGGTCCCTTCGACCGGGCGCAGGATTTCCTCGATGCGCTGCCCCACGCGTTCGATCGTGGCGAGGTCGGCTCCCATCACCTTGATGCCGACCGGCGTCCGGACGCCGGTCGTCAGCATGTCGATCCGCCCCTTGATCGGCATCGTCCAGGCGTTGCTCGCGCCGGGCATCTTCACGGCCTCGTCCAGCTGGGCGACCAGGTCTTCCCACGCGATGCGGTCGGGCCAGATCGGACGAAGGACTCCGTGGAGGAATCCGGGAAGCCGGTTCGTGTACCAGCGCTCGACGCGCCGCCACTGGTCGCGCGGCTTCAGCACGATCGTCGTCTCCATCATCGAGAACGGCGCCGGGTCGGTGGACGTTTCGGCCCGCCCCGCCTTGCCCATCACGCTCTCGACCTCGGGGAAACGGCGCAACGCCTCGTCCTGCCGGCGCATCAGATCCTGGGCCTGGGCGGCGGAGATGCCGGGGACGGTCGTCGGCATGTAGAGGATCGTCCCCTCGTTGAGCGGCGGCATGAACTCGGACCCGAGCTTGAAGTAGACCGGGACGCTGACGGCGACGGCGAGGAGGGCCGCGGCGATGACGCCCTTCGGGTACCGGAGCACGAACCGGCACGCCGGGTCGTACACCCTGAAGATGGCCCGGCTGATCGGGTGGCGCTCCTCGGCGTGATACGTCCCCACCAGGGCGGTGGTCGCGGCCCGCGCGAGCCAGCGCGGCCGGAACCGCAGCGGGTCCATGCGCGTGAACAGCATCCGCATGGCCGGGTCGAGCGTGATCGCCAGGATGGCCGCGATGGCCATCGCGAGGTTCTTCGAGTACGCGAGCGGCTTGAAGAGGCGCCCCTCCTGGTCCACCAGCGCGAAGATCGGGATGAAGGCCACCGCGATGACCAGCAGCGAGAAGAAGACCGACGGTCCGACCTCAATGAGCGCCTCGAGCCGCACCTGGTGGAAGTCGCCCTTCCGTCCCCCGGCCTGCCAGCGGTGCAGCTTGTTGTAGGCGTTCTCGACCTCCACGATTGCCCCGTCCACGAGCACGCCGATCGAGATGGCGATCCCGGCGATCGACATGATGTTGACGGTCACGCCCATGTAGTACAGGGGAATGAAGGCCAGCAGCACCGAGACCGGGATGGTGACGATCGGGACGATGGCCGACGGGATGTGCCAGAGGAAGACGAGGATCACGAGCGAGACGATGATCATCTCGATCACCAGCTCGTGCTTCAGCGTCTCGATGGCACGCTCGATGAGCGTGGACCGGTCGTACGCGGTGACGATCTCGACCCCGTCGGGCAGCGAGGGACCGAGGTCCTCGATCCGCTGCTTGACCGCGCGGATGACATTGAGGGCGTTCTCGCCGTGGCGCATGACGACGATGCCGCCCACCGCCTCACCGGTGCCGTCGAGGTCGGCGACGCCGCGCCTGATCTCGGGGCCCAGCTCGAGGCGGGCCACGTCGCGCAGCAGGACCGGCACGCCCCCCGGCGTCGCCTTCACGACGACCTGTTCGAAGTCCTCGAGCGAGCGGGCGTACCCGCGCCCGCGGACCATGTACTCGCGGCCGCTCCATTCGAGCAGCCGACCGCCCACCTCGTTGTTGCTCGCCCGGACCGCCTCGACCACCTCGTCGAGCGGCAGGTTGTAGGCGGCAAGCCTGTTGGGATCGACCGTGACCTGGTACTGGCGCACGAAGCCGCCGATCGAAGCCACCTCCGCGACGCCCGGCACCGACTGGAGGGCGTACCGCACCGTCCAGTCCTGCAGCGACCGCAGCTCTTCGGGGCCGCGCGTGCCGGTGCGATCGACGAGCACGTACTGGAAAATCCAGCCGACGCCGGTCGCGTCGGGCCCCAGCTCGGTCTGGACCCCCTCGGGGAGGCGGGGCTGGATCTTCGACAGGTACTCGAGCACCCGGCTCCGGGCCCAGTAGATGTCGGTGCCATCCTCGAATACCACGTAGACGTACGAAAACCCGAAGTCCGAGAAGCCCCGGATGGCCTTCACGCGGGGCGCGCCGAGCAAGGCGGTCGTGATCGGGTAGGTGACCTGGTCCTCGATGATGTCGGGCGACCGGTCCCACTTCGAGTAGATGATGACCTGCGTGTCGGAGAGGTCTGGCAGCGCGTCGAGCCGGATGCTCTTCAGCACGTAGAAGGCCGCGATGACCAGCCCCGCCGTCGCGAGCAGGACCAGCGCACGGTTTTTCGCCGAGAACTCGATGATTCTGCGGATCATGGTCTTGGGGCCAGGCCCGCCTGGTTAGTGACCCTCGTGGGCCGACGGCCCGGACACCGCGCCGCGCAGGCGCGACTCGGAGTCGAGGAGGAAGTTGGCGGCCACCGCCACCCGCTCGCCCGCTTCGATTCCCGCCGACAGCACCGCCTTTCCATCGGCGCGCATCCCGACCTTCACCTCGCGCGGCTCGAAGTGGCCCGGCGCCGCCTCTACGAACACCACCTGCCGCGTGCCGGTGTCGATCACCGCGGAGTCGGGGACGACCAGGCCGCCGGCGCGGGCTCGTTCCAGCTCGACGTTCACGAACATCCCGGGCTTGAGCACGAGGCCCGGGTTGGCGAACTCGACCCTCACCTGGAGGGTGCGGGTCTCCGTGTCCACGGTGGGGTAGACCAGCGAGACGCGGCCGCGCAGCGACACCGACGGGTCGTACTGCAGCGACACGGTCGCTGGAGAGCCGACCCGGGCGGCCGAGGCCTCGGCCTCGTAGATCTGGGCCGTGACCCAGATGCGCGAGAGGTCGGTGATGGTCATCAGGTCGGCCCCGGGCTCGACCTTGTGGCCCTCGACCACCGCCTTCTCGCTCACGTAGCCGCCGAACGGGGCGCGAAAGACGATCGTCCGCGTGGGTTGCCTGGTTCGCCGCAGCTGCTCGACGAAGGATGACGGCACGTCGAACAGCTCGAGCCGGCGGCGCGCTGCCACCGCCAGGTCTTCGGCCCCCCGGCGCACCTCGGGCAGCGAGGAGGTGGACAGCTCCTCGGCCGTCCGCAGCGCGCGCACGTACTCCTCCTGCGTGGCGAGCAGTTCGGGCGAGTACAGCTCGAAGAGTGGTTCGCCCGCCCTGACCATCTGCCCGGTGGCGTTCACGTGAAGCTTCTCGATCCAGCCGGCCACTTTCGTCGTGACGTGCCGGACGCGGCCCTCATGGGGAACGACGTTTCCCACCGCCCGCACCGTGGCCGCGATGCTTCCCGGCCCCGCCTCCACGGTCCGGACGCCAGCCAGGCGTGCGGCCTCGGCATCCGCGTGCACCGGGACCAGGCCTTCAGCCGCCCCGGTGGCGGACGGCCCGGCGCCGGAGGGGCTTTCCACCTTCACCAGGTCCATGCCGCAGATCGGGCACTCGCCCGGCTCGTGCGATCGCACCTCGGGGTGCATCGGGCAGCTGTAGAGGTCCTGGTGGTTGTGGTCGGCCGATGCGGCGTGGCCGCGCTTGTGCAGCTTGTCCATCCCGGCCCAGCCGGCCACGATGAGGACGCCGAGCACGAGCGCCACGACCGTGCCGAGCGCAAGCCACGTGCTCCGCGTGAGGCGGCCGCCGCGGGTGGGTGTCGAGTCCATCGAAGGCTCCCTGTCCATGGCGTGCTGTTCGGTCAGAGCGTGCCGTCCCGGCCCCGGGGATCGGTGACGAGCGCCGCCAGGCGCGCCTGGGCGGCGTAACGGTCGGCCTCGCGGGCGGCCAGCTCGGCCCGCAGGTCGATCCATCGGCGGAACTCGTCGAGCACCGACACGAAATCGCCCTGCCCCGCCAGGTAGCTCGAACGCGTCGCGTCGAGGGCGGCGCTGCTCTGCGGCAGCAGGCCGTCGCGGTAGCGCCCGACCTGCTGCAGCGCGTTGGTGTACTCGACCAGGAGGCTGGCGGCCCGCGAGCGGACCTCGATCGCGGTGGCGGCCAGGTCGAGCGAGGCCGCCCGGCGCTCGCCTTCCGCCGCCTCGAGCAGCGGCTGCTGTTTGCGCTTCTTCCAGAACGGCAGCTCGATGCCGACGTTGAGGTTCACCGTCCGGTCGGTCCCCCCCTGCCAGTAGACGCCGCCGCCGACGCTCCACGAGGGCTTGAGTTCGGCGCGTGCCGCCGCCACCTGCTGTGCCGCCGCGTCGGCCTCGCGTTGCCGGACCACGACTTCCGGCGCCAAGCGCGACGCCTGGTCGGGAAGCGTTTCGGGCACACCTTCCGGCAGGACCGGTGGAGGCAGCGCCGACACCGCACCGATCACGGCGTCGGGCGGCTCGTCGAGCAGCCGGTTGAGGGCCGCCTGGACGATGCTTCGCTCGGCCTGCAGGTCGGCCTGGCGTTGCCCCAGGCGGGTGCGTTCGAGCTGGACCCGCAGCAGGCTGGCCTGGTCGCTGGCGCCGGCCGCGTAGCGCGCCGTGACCGTGGACTCGAGAAGGCGCAGGATCTGCGCGGCATCGGAAAGCACCGCCTGCTCGCGGTCGATCGCGTAGAGCCGCGCGTACAGCACCCGCACCTCCGTCGCCAGGCTGGTCGCGGCCAGCTGCCGCTCGGCCGATCGAAGCGAGGCCTCGGCGGTCGCGATGGCCCGTCGCGCGCCGCGGCGGCCTCCGCCGAGCAGTCCCTGGCGCAGCGACATGCCGGCCATCGACATGGGGTCGTCGCCGATGGTGTACCGGGGGAAGTTGAAGGCCTGGTACTCGGCCTCGATCATCGGGTCGGGCAGGGCGTCGGCGGCGCGCAGCGCGATGCGCGCGGCTTCGAGGCGCTCGCCCTGCGCGGCCAGCGATGGCGCGCGCGCGAGGGCGCGCTCGACCAGGACCTCCACGCCCGGCGCCTCGGGAAGCGAGGCGGCGGGTGCGACCGCCTGCGCCGCGGTCGAGGATGGAAGCGCCAACGCCAGCAGCACGGCCGGCAGGCAGGGCACGAGCGGACGAGTGCGTTCGAGGATGACCATCATCGACAGGTGAAGAGCAGGCCGGTTGTCTTGCCGCACCGGAAAGGGCAAGCCCGGTGCCAGCGGATCGGCGGTGGACGCGGCGCCATGTCGTGGGGAAACACGCCGGAATACGCGAAGCTGCGCTCGGTGCTGTCACGATGGTGATCGATATGAAGCAGCTCACCAGGGCCTGTGCGTGATTTCAGACACCGGCCCGGCGGACGAGAAGAGGGGCCGGGCACGACGGAGGGCTTGCCTCGGCCGTGCCGAAGGTGCCAACGTGAAGGGATGTCCGATGCAGCCCCCGCGCGGTGGGTGGCACTGCTCGCGGCCGTGACCGCGGTCTCGTTGCTCCACTACGTGACGCCCGCGGACAACCCCGCCCTGCACGCCATCTACCAGCGGCTGTACTACGTCCCGGTGATCCTCGGCGCCTATTGGTTCGGCGCGCGCGGCGGGGTGCTGGTCGCCGTGCTCTGCTCGCTCGCCTACGCGCCGCACATCCACGTCGCCTGGTCGCAGAACGCGGCTTACACCGCGAGCCAGTACGCCGAGCTGCTGGTGTTCCTTTCGCTGGGATTTGCGGTGGGCTTCATCGCCACCCGGGAGCGCCGGCTGACCAATCGCTACCGCGAGGCGGCCGAGTCGCTCGAGCGCGCCAACCGCGAGCTGCGCGAGTCGGGCGAGCAGCTGCGGCGGGCCGAACGCCTCTCGGCCCTCGGCGAGATTGCGGCCGGCCTGGCCCACGAGATCCGCAACCCGCTGGCCGGCATGAAAGGCGCGCTCGAGATCGTCGGGTCGCGCGTGAAGCCCGGTACCCCCGAGGCCGAGTTCTCGGCCATCGC
Organism: Vicinamibacterales bacterium; assembly: GCA_029974175.1. GTDB lineage: Bacteria > Acidobacteriota > Vicinamibacteria > Vicinamibacterales > Fen-181 > JARKSS01. Next base: position 3,690 of record JARKSS010000077.1, on the reverse strand, counting down.
CGCGCGCGAGGCGCAACGGCTCGAAGGGCTGGTGCAGGAGTTCCTCGACTACGCCCGTCCGCGGCCGCCGCACCCGCGTCCCGACGAGCTGCCGCAGGTGCTTCGCCGCGTGGCCGGCCTGCTGGGTCCCGAGGCCGAGCGCGCGGGGGTCGTCCTCGCGATCGACGCGGACACGGCGCCCTCGGGCCCTCCCGTCGACCCCGAGCAGATCCAGCAGGTCGTGGTGAACATTGTCCTGAACGCGATCCAGGCAAGCCCCAAGGGCGGCCGCGTCCGCGTGCGGTCCCGCGCCGAGGCGGGCCGCGCCGTCGTCGAGGTGACCGACCAGGGTCCGGGGATGTCACCGGAGGCGCAGGCCCGCGCCTTCGAGCCGTTCTTTACCACCAAGGAGCGGGGGAGCGGCCTCGGCCTCGCGATCAGCCAGCGGATCGTCGCCGCCCACGGAGGCACGATAAGCTTCGGGGACGTGCCGGGGGGGGGAACGAAGGTGGAGATCGTGCTGCCCGATGCCGGCAGTCCGCCGGCGGATGCCTGAGATGACCGACCAGAAGACGGTGCTCCTGATCGACGACGATGAGAGCCTGCGCCGGGTCGTCGAGTACAACCTGCGCGAGGACGGCCACGAGGTGCTGACGGCGGCCGACGGCCGGACCGGCCTCGAACGCTTCCAGTCCTCGTCGGTGGACCTGGTCCTGACCGACGTGCGGATGCCCGAGATATCGGGGCTCGACGTGCTCGACCGGGTAAAGGCAATGCAGCCCGACCTGCCGGTCATCGTCCTCACCGCGCACGGCACCATCGACGCGGCGGTCGAGGCGATGAAGGCGGGCGCCTTCGACTACCTGACGAAGCCGTTCTCCCGCGAGCAGCTGCTGGCCTCTGTCCGAAAGGCGCTGGAGCTGGGGGCGCTGGCCACCGAGAACCGTCAGCTGCGGCAGATCGTGCGCGAGCGCTTCTCGTTCGCGAACCTCATCGCCGGGTCGCGCGCGATGCGGGCGGTGACCGACACGGCGTCGCGTGTCGCGGCGAGCGACACGACCGTGCTGCTGGAAGGGGAGAGCGGCACCGGCAAGGAGCTGCTGGCGAAGGCCATCCACGTGAACAGCCCCCGAAGCCGCGGGCCGTTCGTCACCGTGAACTGCGCGGCCATTCCCGAGCACCTGCTCGAGTCGGAGCTGTTCGGCCACCGGCGGGGGGCGTTCACGGGGGCGGTCGCCGACAAGCAGGGGAAGTTCGAGGCCGCCGCCCGGGGGACGGTCTTCCTCGACGAGGTGGGCGAGCTGCCGCTGCGGCTGCAGGTGAAGATCCTGAGGGTGCTGCAGGAACGCGAGGTGGACAAGGTCGGCGAGACGCGCCCCGTCAAGGTGGACGTCCGCGTGATCGCCGCCACCAACCGCGACCTCGAGAAGATGACGGCCGACGGCTCCTTCCGCGACGACCTCTACTACCGCCTGGCCGTCGTCTCGATCCGCGTGCCGCCCCTGCGCGAGCGGGCCGACGACATTCCCCTGCTGGTCGACCATTTCCTCGACAAGCACGCCTCGCGGCTGGGTCGCGAACGGCCCGCCGTGGACAAGGCCGTCTACGCCGCCTTCAACCGCTACTCGTGGCCCGGCAATATCCGAGAGCTGGAGAACGTCATCGAGCGCGCGCTGGTGCTCGACCGCGACATGGTGATCGGCCTCGACGATTTGCCCGAGCGCCTCCAGGCGAGCGGGCAGCGGATCGGCAACCTGCGGATCGAGCTGCCCGACGAGGGGATCTCGCTCGAGGACGTGGAGCGCGAGCTGCTGCTGGCGGCGCTCGAAAAGCACAACTGGAACCAGACGCGCGCCGCCGCTTACCTGAACATCACCCGCAGCACGCTCCTCTACCGGATGCAGAAGTTCGGCCTCGAACGCCCCAAGGCCGAGCCCTGACGACAAACAGGAAGACCACAAAGGGGTAGTTGTCGGCCACGAGTGGCCGACCGCCCGAAGACCGGGTCTCCTCGACCTAGTCTTCGTGATCCCGTGATCTTTGTGTTCATTGTGTCCTTTGTGGTTGACCCCCTTTGTGGTACACCGTGGTCCGTCCCAGGAGGCGTGGATGGTTGCCGTCGTCGCGTTCGCCGCTGCTCTGGTCGTCGGCTCACTCTTCGAATACGTCGTGCACCGCCTCATGCACCAGCGGTGGGTGCTGGGCGACCGGCACCTGCAGCACCACCGGAAGGGGTGGGGACAGGGTGTGCTTGGTGAGTTCCGCGATTACCTGTACGGCGTCCCGGTCATCGGGTGGCTCGGGTTCCTCCATTCGGTCGAAGCCGGCATCGCCTTTACCGTTGGCTGCGGCGTCTACGCCTTCTTCGCCGCCTATAGCCACCAGCTCAATCACGAGCGCCCCGAGCTCGTGTTCTGGCTCCCGCGGCCGGTCCACCACCTGCACCACGTCCACCGGCAGTGGAAGCAGAACTTCGGCATCGGCGTGGACATCTGGGATCGGGTGTTCGGCACCTACCACGTGGTGGAGTGGAAGCCCGAGCGCAGGCCCTTCGACCATTCCCTTCGCGAGTTCGGCCGAATCTGGTGGACCAAGTACAACGGGCCGGCAACCGCTTGACTCGGCAGCCTTTGCCTCCTAGGATCACCCCCGGGGCGAGCTTGTGACATGAGGCACAAGCCTCGCTCTACCATTCGGCGTCGGCCTGGCCTCTCGTTCGCGCGGCGCTTCGGCACCTGTCGCACGCCTCGGGCCCCTGATTTACTGCGAGGCGGGCGTCTCGGGAACGCTGACTCGCGACCTCGGGGGCGCCCATGGCTTGCCTGCCTTCCACGTGTCCGTTCTGCGCCTGCGGGTGCGGTCTGCTCCTGCAGGAAGAGCACGGGCGCCTGATCGCCAGCTTCCCCTCCTCGGCCCCACCCGACCGCTCGAACCTCTGCATTCGTGGGTGGCACTGCACGGGCGCCGTCACTGCGCCCGACCGGCTGGCCGTGCCGTTGATCCGCGGCACCTCGGGCCTGGTGGCGGCCACCTGGCAAGAGGCCGTCTCGGAGATTGCGGGCCGCCTGCGTGCCGCGCGCTTCCCGCCTCTCTTTGCGGTTGGCCCCTCGGTGGCTTCCGAGGATGCGGCTGCCGTGCTCCGGCTCGCCGAACAGGTTGACGCACGCACGTGCGTCAGCGACCTCACGGGTGCGCTCGTCGCACGGCGCGCCATGGAGCGCGTGGCGCCCGGCAGCCGGGGGCTCGATGACCCGGAATCGATCTCGACCACGGACCTGGCGTGGGTGATCGGATTCGACGCGGCCGAGTGTCCGCAGGTCGCGAACCGCCTGGCCAAGGCGCGCCGTCGCGGCGCCACCATCGTGCCGTTCGATGTGTTCCTTGCCGGTGGCCCTGAGCCGGGTGTGACGCTGGCGCCAGGGACGTTCGGCGACCTGGGGCCGGTGCTCGGCCAGGCCCTCGAGGCGGCCGATGACGGCACCGGTGAAACGGTCCGTGAGGGCTGGGGGGTGAGCCTCGGGGTGCCTCGCGCCCTGGTCGGCCAGCTGCGCGGGGCCAGCCGCCCCGTCATCATCATCGGCGGACGATGGCTCACTTTCGACGGGGCGGACAGGAACACCATCGCGCTGCTCCGTGTGCTCGCGTCCATCGGTGTGTTGGACCGGATCGTCTTCGCGGTGGGGGAGTCGAACAGCTGGGGTGTTCTCGACG
>JARKSS010000068.1 GCA_029974175.1 Vicinamibacterales bacterium | reverse complement strand
CATTTCTCCATCACGCCGCGGCTGCGGACGGTGACCTCGGGGTTGTTCTTCATCGGCATCGGGCCGCGGGTGTTGAGCGCGGCATTCCGCGCGATCCGCGGTTCGAGCCAGCGGAAGAAGCGGCTTTCCTGCGCCTTGCTGTACTCCCAGAAGTTGTACCGCCGCACCTTGAACGGGCAGTTGTTCGCGCAGTAGCGCGTGCCCACGCAGCGGTTGTAGACCTGCTGGTTCAACCCCTCCTCGCTGTGCATGGTGGCCGCGAAGGGGCAAACCGTCTCGCACGGCGCGTTCTCGCAGTGCTGGCAGAGCATCGGCTGAAAGAGCGTCTGGGGCTCCTCGACCACCTCGAGCGGGCCGTCCCAGATCTCGCTGTCCCAGCCGCCGTCCTTCTTCGGCGCGTCGTAGTAGCGGTCGATCCGGATCCAGGACATCTCGCGCCCTTCGAGCACGCCGTGTCGCCCCACGACCGGGATGTTGTTCTCGGCCTGGCAGGCCAGCACGCACTTGCCGCAGCCGTTGCACAGGCTCAGGTCGATCACCATCGCCCAGCGGGCGTTCGGGTAGGGATGCGCGGGCCAGGCCGACGGCCCCCCGGGCTGCTGCTCGGTGCCCGAGCGGGCGTTGGCCTGGTAGGCCGACAACGTCGTCGCGGGCACCAGCGGCCGCCGCGCGCGATCGATCACGTCGGAGCCCTGGGCAAAGGCCAGCTCCTCGCGGCCGCCGGCCTTGCGGATCGAGACCGGCAGGCCCGAGGACACCAGGCGGCCATCGAGCAGGCGCCGCAGCGGGAAGGCGTTTGGGCCGACGCCCGCGCCGATCACCCCGAAGGCGGTGCGGCCCAGCCCCAGGGGAAGGGCCACCTGGCCGTAGTGCATGCCGGCATGCCGGTACGCCGGGGCGACGATCCTGGCGTGGCCCGCGTCGATCTCGACGAGATCGCCGTTGGCCAGCTTCATCTCGTCGAAGCGCCGCGGCGCGATCGAAAGGGCGCCGCCCCAGGTGATGCGGGTGATCGGGTCGGGCAGCTCGTGCAGCCAGCCGTTGTTCCCCGAGCGCCCGTCGACCAGCGCGAGGTGCGGGTAGAGCTGCAGCTCGAGGGCGGAGGAGTCGGCGATCGCGGCGCTCGCGAGCAGCTGAAGGGATGAGGGGAGGAGCGCAGGGCTAAAGCTCACGGGCGCAGGGCTAAAGCCCTGCGGTTGCCGCTGATCCCCGGCAAAGGGAGGATCCCCGGCAGAGGGATGATTCCCGGCAGAGGGAGCGGAAGCGGCTGCGGCAGAGGGGGCGGGGGTGGCGGTGGAGGCGGACCACGATCCGCTCCTGAGCTCCTCGTTCCACGCCTGGTCGAAGGCGGGCGAGGCCGGGTCGAGAGCCAGGCGTGCGGCCCAGGCGGCGCGCAGGTAATGGAACGCGGGGCTTGGGCCCGGGGCCGGCGAGGCGGTGGCGGCGACGGGCACCACTTTCCCGGCGGCGGCCGCGGCGGCGGCCGCTGCCTCGGAGGCGGGGTCGCCGACGGCCGCGCCCCATTCCACCAGCACGTCCAGCAGGCCGCGGGTGTCGAAGAGCGGCTGGATCACCGGCTGCTGGATGGCCATCCGGCCCGCCGGCAGGTTCGCGTCTCCCCAGCACTCGAACGGATGGCTGGTGGGGGCCAGGACGTCGGTAAGCGCGGACGTTTCGTCGAGGCGGTCGTTCAACGAAACGATGAACGGCACCTTTGCGAGCGCGTCGGCCACGCGCACCTGCGAAAAGCCGTCGTACACTGGGTTGGCGCCGGCGATGATGAGCACGTCGATCTGCCCGGCGAGCATCTCGTCGGCCAGCGCCACAAGCGCGGCGGCCCCTCCGGAGAAGGGTTCCGACGCTGCCGACTCGTCGAACAGGCCGGCGCCGAAGGCGCCGAGCGTCACGTTCAGGAGGATCGTGGCCAGCTCGAGGGCCGGGCCCGGGGCCGACGCACTGGCAGTTCCGCCGGCCAGCACGATGGCCTTGCCTGCCGCGTCGGCCATCTCGCTGGCCAGTGACTCGAGTGCCGCGGCGCTGACGCCGGTCTGCCTGGCAACGGTGTCGATTGAGAACGGCGCGAGCGCCGCTGACACTTCGGGAACCCGCGCCAGCGGGCCAATCTGGCGATTGACGATCAGCTCGTGCGCCAGCGCGGCGCCGACGGCCGCGAGGTGCGAGTCGCGCACGCGGATCCGGTGGTCGGCGTTCGCCCCGGTGAGCGTCAGCCGTCCTTCGAGCTGCACGAAGCGGCTCATCGCCTCAGCGCCGGCGGCAGGTGAGCGCCGCGACGCGAACTCACGCTCGAATCCCTCGTCTGGCCGGTCGAGGAACTCGGCGCCAAGACCCACGATGAGGCCCGCACGATCGAGGCGGGGACGCGCCACCATCCGGCTCCCGAACGCGTGCTGCCAGGCCACCGCGGCGGCGTCGCATTCGAGGGGTGACCAAACGACATGGCGTAGCCCGGTCTTCGCCGAAAGGCCCGCGATCGCGGCCGTCACCGCCGGGCTCGGGACCGGCCCCGTAAGCAGCACCGCCTTCGGTCCGGCCGTCTTCAGTCTCGAGACGACGTCGGCGCTCAGGGCCGCCCAGCTCGTGGCGACGGGCGCACCCTTTCCACGCCTGACCGACAACGGTCCCCGCGCGCGATCCGGATCGTAGAGATCCATCAGCGCCGCGTGGTGCCGTGCCGAGAGGCCCCGCCCGCTCGACGCGCTGCTGGCGTCGGGCGTCACGAGGATGGGACGCCCCTCGCGCGTCTTCACGAGAACGGGGGAGCCGTCGATCACCGTGCGGTAGAAGCGTGCCCGCCCGAGGCCGTCAACGAGGCTTTCGGGCATGTCATGAAACGGGACCGTGGCTTCCTGCGGAGGGCTGCACGCGGCGCTGCCCAGCGCGCCGGCGGCCGCGAGAACCCCGCTCAGCCGCAGGAACTCCCTTCGGTCGAACTCGGCCTTCATCGTCATCCCCCCATCGACCCCGCTCGAAGCCGGCAGCGTGTGCTCGCGTTGACCCATGGCCTGCTACCGGTGGCACGTGACGCAGTCGGTTGACGCCTTTATCTCTGGTTTCCGGTGGCAGTCGAGGCACCACTGCATGTTGAAGGGGTGCTGTACCGAGACAATCTCCATCTCCTCGACCTTCCCGTGACAGTTCTGGCACACGACCATCGGTTTCCCGTCCTCGTCTGTCAGCGGCAGGAGCGGCCGGCCCTGGTCGTCCTTCGCGTTCAGGTGGGCGGCGTGGTCGTAGTAGACGAAGTCGGGCAGATCGTGGACCTTGACCCAGGGGATCGGTTCGCCGCGATCCCAGTACTCCTTCATCTTCAGCACCCACTCCTTGTTCAGGCCGACGCTCGCGTGGCAGTTCATGCAGACGGCCGTGGAGGCGACCGTGGAGTGGCGTCCCTTGTAGGCCATCGTGTGGCAGTAGACGCACGGGATGCCGAAGCCCCCCACGTTCACCCGCTCGCCGTCGTCGTTCACCTGCCAGACGGGAGGGCCCGCCATGCGCGTGTGCCTGAAGGGGATTGGCTGGCGCGGCTCGTAGCCCTTGCGCACGTTGCTCAACCCGTAAGCCACGGCGCCGGTTGCGACAACGGCTCCCACTGCGGCGAGCAGGTACCTCGCACGCTTCCTTCCGTTCATTCGGACACCCCCCGGTCAGGGTTGGGATTCGCCTGAGACGCACTTGCCGCGAGGTAGCCTCGTTCGGCTCGATCGTGCGAACGAGGCGAAGGCGGGTCGTCGAAAAGGATGCGCACGGCCGGCGTGTCGAGATCGTCGAACTGCCCCGTCTTCGCGGCCCAGACGAAGAACCCCACGGCAATGGCCGCGATGAGCAGGGCGAGCGGCAGCAGCACGAAGATCGTTTCCACCTCACGCCACCCTTGCGGCCGCCGGAACCCTGTCCGGCGCGGCCTTCGCGAACGTCGGCGACACCGCCGACGAGAGGATCACGACCAGCGACGAGCACGGCATCAGCACGGCCGCCGCGAGCGGCGTGATGATCCCCGCGACGGCGAGCGAGCAGGCCACCGCGTTGTAGAGCAGGGAGAAGCCGACGTTGCGCCGGATGACACGGCGAAGTCGCCTGGCGCCCTCGAGGACCTCGAGGAGCGGCGAGATGCCCTCGCGGGTCAGCACGATGTCGGCGGCCGCGATGCTGGCTCCCGTACCGCCGTGAACCGCGATGCCGACGTCCGCCAGCGCCAGCGCGGCCGCGTCGTTCACGCCGTCGCCCACCATGACGACGGTTGACCGGCGCCCCGGCTCGCGGGAGCCGCGGCGGCGCCCGGCTTCGGCGGATGACGGCCCGTCATCCGCCACGAGGCTGGCGACGAAATCGCGCTTGGCCTCCGGCGTCAGGCCGCCCAGCGCGTCTTCGTCGTCCAGTTCCAGGTCGCTGGCGATCGCGCGGACGAGATCGGGGTGGTCGCCCGAGAGCACCCGCACGCGGACACCGCGAGCCTGGAGCGCCGCGATGGTTCGGCGGGCATCCGGGCGCAGGCTGTCACCGACGGCGGCGACGCCGCGCACCTGCCCGTCCACGGCCACGAAGACAGGGCTGAGGTTGTCGAGAACGGCCCCGGCCGCGGCCGCGTCAAGGCTCTCGGGCACCGTCGCGCCTCTCTCGGTCACGTACGCGCGTGTGCCAACGCGCACCTCGTGGCCGTCGAGCCGGCCGCCAATGCCCTGGCCGGGGACCTCGGTGGCGGCTTCAACCGTCCTGACGAGCCGGAGCGGCCGGCCGAAGGATCGCTGGAACGCCCGGGCCACCGGATGGGCCGATTCCGCCTCGAGGGCGCGGGCGAAGTCGAGCGCGCGGTCCTCGCCCTGCCACCGCGCCACCGCCAGGCGTCCCCCGGTGAGCGTGCCGGTCTTGTCGGCCAGCAGCGTCGTGGCCTGGCGCATCCGTTCGAGCGCATCGGGGTCCTTGACGAAGATGCCGGCGCG
>JARKSS010000059.1 GCA_029974175.1 Vicinamibacterales bacterium | reverse complement strand
CTCATCCACCCCCACCTCCGCGAGAAGGCCGGAACGGTGGGCGAGGTTGACGTGCTGGGCGAGATCGACCACCTCGCCGTCTGGAACCACGAGCGGCTCGAGGCCGACGTGGCGGCGAACCCGGTGACCGAGGCTGACGAGTTCGCGCTCGCCCAGAAGCGAGGGTGAGCCCGGGGGGCGGATGCCGACGCACGTCCCCGTGATGCCCGCCGAGGTGCTCGAGGCGCTGGCGCCCGGCCGCGGCGGCACCTACGTGGATGGGACTGTCGGCCTCGGCGGCCACGCCACCGCGATCCTGCAGGCCGGTGCGACCAGGCTCGTCGGCATCGATCGCGACCGCGAAGCGCTTGCCCTTGCCCGCCAGCGCCTCGCGGACTGGGGCGACCGGGTCACGCTGTTGCACGGCGACTACCGGCGGCTCGACACGCTGCTCGACGCGGCGGGTGTGGCGACCGCGGACGGGATTCTGGCCGACCTCGGGCTGTCATCGTTCCAGCTCGAGGCCGAGGGGCGCGGGTTCAGTTTCCTGCGCGACGAGCCGCTCGACATGCGGATGGACCGGACGCCGGGACCCACCGCTGCCGACCTGCTCGCCGCGCTCGACGAGCGCGAGCTGGCCGAGCTGATCTTCGAGCTGGGCGAAGAACGCCACTCGCGGCGGATCGCCCGCGCGATCGTCGCGGCCCGCGCCGCGGCACCGATCGCGACAACGGGCCGGTTGGCCGACATCGTGCGGCGCGCGGTTCCCCGCAGGGGGTACAGCCGGATCGACCCGGCGACGCGGACCTTCCAGGCGCTGCGGATCCGGGTGAACGGCGAGCTCGAAGACCTGGACGGGTTCATCGAGGCCGCCTGCGCGCGCCTTGCCGTCGGCGGACGGCTCGCGGTCATCGCGTTCCACTCGCTCGAGGATCGGGTGGTGAAGCACACGATGCGGCGGCTGGCCAGTGGCGAAGGGTCGGCGTTCAGGCTCATCTGGAGAAAGGCACGGAAGCCGGGCGAGGCCGAGGTGGCCGACAACCCACGGGCGCGGAGCGCCAGGCTGAGGGCGATCGAGCGGGTGGCCTGAGGGAGGCCACGGCGCGGCCGGCCCGCGAGCGTTTCTGGGAGCAGCACCGATGGACGGACGGATCGCGGACGTGATGGGGTCAGGCATCGGCCCGGCGCCTCAGAACCGGGCGATCGTCCTCGAGGTGGACCAGGCGCGCCAGCGCGAGTTCAAGCGGTGGCTGCTCGTCTTCGTCGTGCTGGTGGTCACGGCGTCGTTCGATGCCTGCCAGCGCAAAGGCATCGTGGAGCATGGCTTCCGCCTGGAGCAGATCCAGAGGCTGCGAGACGCCGAGGACGCCCAGGCGCGGCACCTGCGGCTCGAGAGGGAGTCGCTGCGCGAGCCTTCGCGGATCGAGCGGATCGCGACCCGCGAGCTCCACCTGGTCGTTCCATCCCTCGCTGACACGCGGGTGATCGAGCGGGTCGTTTCGCCCGAGCAGCCGCCGTCGTCGGTCGTCGCCTCGCGGTAGGAGCCCGTCATGGCCCAGCGTGTCGAACCCAACCACTGGCGGGGCACGATCGGGCGCCGGACCGCCGTCGTCATCGGGGCATTCCTCCTGTGGGCCGTCGCCATCGAGGGGCGGCTCGTCCACCTCCAGGTCATCGATCACGAGCGGATGGCTGCTGAGGCCGAGGAGCAGCAGTCCCGCAACGTCCCGCTGCTCGCGCCGCGGGGCGACATCCTCGACCGTCACGGCGACCTCCTCGCCTACAGCGTGGACCTCGACACCATCGGCGCGGCCCCGAGGGAGGCCGGCGACCCGCGGAAGGCGGTGGCGAAGCTGTGTGCCGCCCTCGGCGACTGCACGCCCGACGAGGTGCGCACGCTTGTGAAGCGCTTCAACTCGGGGCGCGGCTACGTCTACGTCCGGCGCAAGGTCACCCCCGAGGAAGCCAGGCGCGTCCGGGACCTCAACCTGCCGTGGGTCGTGTTCCACAAGGAGCCCCGGAGGTTCTACCCGAACCTCTCGCTGGCGGCGCACGTTCTCGGCTACGTCGGGCTGGAGAACAACGGCCTGGCCGGCCTCGAGTCAACCTACGACCAGCGTGTCCGGGGCCGCGACGGCCTGCTGGTGGTGATGAACGACGGTCAGCGGCGCACCTTCAGCAGCACCGTCGTCAGGCCGCCCGTCCCGGGCGCCTCGCTCGAGCTGACGATCGATCGCTACCTCCAGTACATCGCCGAGCGCGAGCTGCGCGCCGGCGTGGCCGAACACCGCGCGCGCGGTGGGGCGGTCGTGATCATGGCCCCCCACACGGGGGAGATCCTCGCGATTGCCAACTCGCCGAGCTTCAACCCGAACGTGTTCACCAAGGCCGGGCCCGACCAGTGGCGCAACCGCGCGGTGCAGGACATCTACGAACCTGGCTCGACCTTCAAGATGGTCACGGCGTCGGCGGCCCTCGAGACGGGTGCGTTCTCGCCGAACGACGTGATCGACACCGGCAACGGGGTCATCACGCTCGGGTCGCGGCGGGTCACCGAGTACGAGGGGCACCGCTACGGGGCGCTGTCGCTCACCGACGTGATGGTGAAGTCGAGCAACGTCGGGGCAATCAAGATCGGCTTCGGGCTCGGCGCCGAGCGCCTCGGCGCCTTCGTCAAGGCCTTCGGCTTCGGCACCAGGCTCTGCCCCGACTTTCCCGGCGAGAACGCCGGGATGGTCTGGGCGCCCGAGCGGTGGAGCCAGAGCTCGCTGATGTCGGTGTCGATGGGCTACGAGATCGGCGTGACGCCCCTCCAGATGGCGGTCGCGGCTTCCACGATCGCCAACGGCGGCGAGCTGATCCAGCCGCGCGTGGTGCGGGCGGTGATCGAGGGCAACCGCCGCATTCCCGTCCGCCCCAAGGTCGTCCGACGAGTCATCTCGCCGCGCACGGCCGCCACGCTCGTCGAGATCATGGAGGCCGTCGTGGAGCGGGGGACGGCCAAGGCCGCGCGCATCGAGGGCTACACCGTGGCCGGGAAGACCGGCACGGCGGCAAAGCTGGTCAACCGCTACTACTCGCGGAGCGACTACAACGCGTCGTTCGTCGGGTTCCTGCCGTCGCGCCAACCGGCCCTGACGATCCTGGTGGTCATCGACACGCCCCGCGGGGGAAAGGGCTACGCGGGAGGCGTGGTGGCTGCGCCGATCTTCCAGCGCATCGCCGAGGCTGCCGTGCGTTACCTGGGGCTGCCGCCCAACGTCAACCCGCTCCCACCGCTCATCGTTGGCGTCCGCCCGCGTCCCGTCGACGTGGCGGGCCCGGCGACGCCGCTGCTGATTGCCCCGGTGGCCGGGCCGCTTGCAGAGGGCCAGGTACGGCTTCCCGAGCTGCGCGGGCTCAGCGGCCGCGAGGCGATGCAGGTGCTGGCGCGTCTGGGGATTGGCGCCCGGGTCAACGGCGACGGGGTGGTGGTGGAGCAGACCCCTTTGCCAGGCACGCCCGTCGAGCCGGGCACCTGGTGCCGCCTTTCGCTCAGCCGCGCGACTGTTCATTCCCATCCAGTGGTGACGCCATGACGCTCGCCGAGTTGCTGGCCGCGCTCGGTGACCTCTCGACCGGCCTCACGGCCGACGAGCCGGCGATGGGCCGGGCGGTGCGGGCCCTCGCGTACGACTCGCGGCGGGTGTCGCCGGGAAGCGTGTTCGTGGCGGTCCGCGGCCAGAAGGTGGACGGCGCCGCTTTCGCGGCGC
>JARKSS010000051.1 GCA_029974175.1 Vicinamibacterales bacterium | reverse complement strand
GGAGGTGTACTCGTTGAGGTTGCGGTAGGTGAACGGCAGCTGTCCCAGGTCGAAGGTGATGCCGTCCTCGATCCGCGCGCGGAAGAAGTCGGCCGAGAGCTGCGCCGTGGCCCCGCCGAACGTGTAGCCCACGCTCAACGTGCGGGACCGCTCGGGCTCGAGATCAGGATTGCCCACGAAGGTCGGCGTGGAGAGGAACAGCTCGCCGAAGAACGGGGCGCGGAACCCGTGACCGTAGGTTGCGCGGAGGCTGTGGCGGGGCGCCGCGGCGTAGACGGCGCTCAGCTTCGGGCTCCAGCTGCTGCCGAAGTCGCTGTAGCTGTCGAACCGGAACCCGCCGGTCACCTTCAGCCGGGTGCTGGCGTGGAACTCCTGCTGCAGCCACCCGACGTTGATTTCGCGCGACGCGCGCCCGGCCCCGGAGGTGGTGCGGAGGCTGGCTCGGTCGAGCGTCTCGTCACGGAACTCGTAGCCCGCCTGCAGGGCGTGGGTCCGGCCGAAGAGCGTCCAGTCGTGGCGGCCGGTTGCCTTGAACTCCCGGTTCCACTCCGTCCAGGGCACTGCGACCACTCGGCGGTCGGGGTAGACCTGCGTTTCGTCGCGGTCGTACCGGCCGTAGGTGAACGACGCGGTCAGCGTGGTGCCGGGTCGCGGCAGGAACGACAGCTCGGGCGACACGGTGAAGCGGGTGAGATCGCGCCGCGAGTCGTAGACGGTCGAGGGCAATTGCGTCGGCCCGGAGAAGAAGTAGTTGGAGATCTTCCGGCGGGAGTAGTCGCCGAAGAACCGCAGGTCGAGCCGGTCGGCCAGGCGCAGGTCGGCCGAGCCCCCCGCGTTCGAGTAGCGGCTCTCCGGCTGCCCGATCGTCTGCGGGTTGGAGGCGTCGAGGTCGAAGCCGTCGTACGAGCGGTACTGCCCGCTGGCCGTGAAGCCGCCCGGGCCGCGCCGCAGCCCAACCGTGTCGGACACCCGCAGGTCGCCGTACGAACCGCCGGTCACCGACATCGTGTTCTGGACGCCCGGCGTGGCCATCTTCCGCGTGATCAGGTTGATGACACCGCCGAGCGCATCCGATCCGTACAACGCCGATGCCGCGCCCTTCACGATCTCCACGCGATCGATCCCGGCCAGCTGCAGCTCCTCGAGATTGAGGTTCCCGTTGGCGTCCTTTCCCAGGAAGCGGCGGCCGTCCACCAGCACGAGCACGCCGCTGTTGGGAATCCCGTTCAGCGAGACATGGCCCTGGCCGCCGCCTGCCTGCACCTGCACGCCGCTGCCGGCCTGCTCCACCAGCAGGTCCTAGGCGGTGCGGGCGCCCGAGTCCTCGATCTGGGTTCGGTCGATCACGGTGGTCGGGTCGGCCACCTCGAGCAGCAGTTCCTCGCGCCGGCTTGCCGTCGTCACCGTGACCGAGGTGGCGAACTGCACGACGGTC
>JARKSS010000019.1 GCA_029974175.1 Vicinamibacterales bacterium | reverse complement strand
CGGCGAAGAGGACGGTGAAGAGGCACCTGATTGCCAAGCTGATCCGATCGAAGAAGTTGCCCACGATTCCAGTCTAGCGCCCTTCCACTTCCACGCCGGTTGCCGATCGCGGCGCGCCGGGGTCGGGCAAGGCCCCGGCGCGCGGAGGCCTGCGCTACCGTCCCATCAACGCGGGCAGCAGCTGGTCGAGCTTGTCGTGGCTTTGGGCCCAGCCCTCGGTCATGCCGGTGCCCATCGCGCGGTCGCGCGCTTCCTTGTCGGGGAACTGGATCGTGGTCGTGATGGTCGTCCGGCCGTCCTTCTCGGTGAGCACGAGCGTGTCGAGCGCCTCGGCGAAGTCGCCGCCCCACGCCTCGGTGTGGACCAGCCGCTCAGGGGGGACGATCTCGCGGAACTCGCCGCCCAGCTCGAACTGCTCGGTGCCGTCGTCCTTGCGGTAGACGTACCGCCACCTCCCGCCCGGCCTCAGGTCGATCTCGCAGACCGGCATCGACCAGCCTTCGGGGCCGAGCATCCACCTCCTCACGTGCTCCGGCTTCGTGTGGGCGTCCCACACCAGCGTGCGCGGGGCGTCAACGAGGCGGACGGCGACGAGTTCGCGGTCGGAAGGCGTGGTGAACTCGGTCGTGTACTTGTGCGCGGTCTTGGGGGCCATTGTCTCTCTCCTGTCCTGCCGCTTCAGGCACTCGTCGAGGCGGCCTGCTCAGCCTTGGTCGCCCGCGGTTCTGGCGCTCTCGATCGGGATCTCGTGCTTGTGCCGCTCGAGCCAGGCGTCGAAGGACTGCAGCTCGGGGTTGAGGCGCCGCGCGAGGCCCACGTCGCGGGCTGCGACGAAGGGCTCGTTGAAATCGAGCTGCACGTGGAACATGTTGCCCATGTCGTCGGCGCCGGGGAAGCCGAAGCTGCGGTAGACCTCGGGCGGCACGTGCTCGTAGCGGACCTCGCGCCCGAGGGCGCGCGACAGCTTCCCGGCCAGCTGCCGCCCGGTGAGGTGTTCGCCGGCGATGCCGATCTCTTTGCCGACGAACTCGCGGCCGGCCTTGAAGACGCCGAGCGCGCACTTCCCGATGTCCTCGGCCGCGATGCCGGGCAGCAGCTTGTCGCCGAGCGGCAGCGCGAGCACGAGCTCGCCGCCGGGCCCCGGTTTCGGGCCGGCGCCGAAGTGGATGAAGTTGTCCCAGTAGAACGAGGTGTTCAGCAGGGTGACGGGCAGGCCCATCTCGACGAAGAACTTGTTGGCCTCGCCCTTGGCGTCGAAGTGGGGCACCTTGTACTTGCCCTGCAGCGTGGGCATCCGGGTGTCGCTCAGCGGGACCCATTTCCGCATGTCCTCGAGCGTGGACCAGATGACGTGCTGCAGGCCGGCTGCCTTGGCCGCCACGGCCATGTTGCGCGCCTGGGCCGACTCGCGCTCGGCCGACATGTGATGCCAGAAGAAGGTGACGCAATAGGCACCGTACGCCCCGGCGAAGGCCCGCTCGAGGCTCTGCACGTCGTCCAGGTCGGCGGCGACGACCTCGGCGCCCATCCGGGCCAGCTCGCGGGCCTTCCCGGAGTTGACCTCTCGCGTGAGGGCGCGCGCCGAGAACTCGCCCGACTTGTCATTGAGGATCGCGCGCACCAGGCCTCCGCCCTGCGCGCCGGTAGCACCCACGACCGCGATCACTTTCGGGGGCATGTCGCTCTCCTTCGGTCTTGGTGTCCGTCATCGCGACCCGGGGTCGCCTTGTTCGACTTGAATCCTCCGATTATGCATCCGCTCGGCGACGGGTAGCGAGCCCGGGCTCAGCCGCTCGGTTTCGCGGCGCCGGGTGAGGTATCTTGGGCGCGCACCAGCAGGCCGCTGAAAAGCGCGGCCTGAATGCAAAATGCAAAAGGAAGAATGGAGAGACACGCCTTCTTTCATTTTCCATTCTTCCCTCTACATTGCAGGCTTCCTTCTTCAGCAACCTGCTAGTCCCCACGGAGGCTCCCGATGTTCCCGGGCGTTCCTGCCGCTGCCGTCCGCACCGTGCTCGTCGTGTCGGTCCTTGCCGGGCTGTTGCTGCCGGCCGGGGCGCAGATCGGCCCCGCCGATCCCACGACCGAGGTCCAGTTCCTCTCGGGCCACGGCCCCGAGGACGCCGTCGAGTGGGAGTTCTTCTGCACGGCGGGCCGGCGCAGCCGCGTGTGGACCACGATTCCCGTGCCGTCGTGCTGGGAGCAGCACGGCTTCGGCGGCTACAACTACGGGAACGAGATCAACGCCGACGGGCCGTCCGCCAACGAGCAAGGGCTGTACCGGAAGTCGTTCACGGTTCCATCCCGCTGGCGTGGAAGGCGCGTGCGCATCGTCTTCGACGGCGCGATGACGGATGCCACCGTGTGGGTCAACGGGCAGCAGGCGGGTCCAACGCACCACGGGGCCTTCTACCGGTTCCACTACGACATCACCCCGCTGGTCAGGTTCGGCGAGACGAACCTGCTCGAGGTGACCGTTGCCAAGGTGTCGGGGATCCGCAGCGTCAACAGCGCCGAGCGGGCTGCCGACTACTGGGTGTTCGGCGGGTTGTTCCGGCCCGTGTGGCTCGAGGCGCGGCCCGACGTGTCAATCGAGCGGGCGGCGATTGACGCCCGCCACGATGGGCGGCTGTCGGTGGACGTGTTTCTCGCCGGCAACGCGGATGGTTCGGTCGTGACCGCGCGGGTCGTGGATGCGGAAGGCAAGGCAGTCGGCGAGCCGTTCCGCTCCCCGGCGGCGGGCGGCGACGGCAAGGTCACCATGCGGGGACGATTCGACGGTGTGAGGCCGTGGACCGCCGAGACGCCGAACCTCTATCGCCTGGAGCTGACGCTCGTCGCCGCCGACGGCCGGCCTCTGCACGCGACCACCGAGCGCTTCGGCTTCCGCACCGTCGAAGTGCGCGAGGGCGACGGCATCTACCTGAACGGCACCCGGATCGTGCTGAAGGGGGTCAACCGACACGCCTTCTGGCCCGAGACCGGGCGCACCGTGTCGCACGCACAGAGCGAGCTCGACGTGCGCCTGATGAAGGAGGCGAACCTGAACGCGGTGCGCATGTCGCACTATCCGCCCGACGAGCACTTCCTCGACGTGTGCGACGAGCTGGGTCTGTACGTGCTCGACGAGCTGGCAGGCTGGCAGAAGGCCTACGGCACCGCCGTCGGGGCCCGGCTGATCGGTGAGATGGTGCGCCGCGACGTCAACCACCCCAGCATCCTGCTGTGGGACAACGGCAACGAGCGCGGTTGGAACGAGAAGAACGACGCCGAGTTCGCCCGCTGGGATCCCCAGGGCCGCGCGGTCCTGCACCCGATGGCCACGAACAGCGGCATCAACACGGACCACTACGAGACCTACGAGAGCACCGTGAAGCTGAGCGCCGGCCCGACGATCTTCATGCCGACCGAGTTTCTGCACGGTCTCTACGACGGCGGGATCGGCGCGGGGCTCCGCGACTACTGGGACGCGATGGGGCGAAGCCGCACGGTGGCGGGCGGCTTCCTCTGGGTCTGGGCAGACGAGGGCATCGTCCGCACCGATCGCGACGGCCGAATCGACACGGTGGGCAACCAGGCGCCCGACGGCATGGTGGGGCCGCACCGCGAGAAGGAGGGGAGCTACTTCGCGGTGAAGGAGATCTGGTCGCCGGTCCAGGTTAGCCTCCCGGTTGATGCGTCTGGCTTCCTGCCTCGCGACTGGGACGGGACGGTCGCGGTTGAGAACCTGTACGACTTCACGAACCTCGATCGCTGCCGGTTCGAGTGGCAGCTGCTGCGCTTCGGGGCGCCCGGCGATATGAGGGCCGCCCGGGTGGTGGTCGCAAGAGGGACCCTTCCTGGCCCGTCGCTCGCCCCGCGAGCCTCGGGCACCGTCAAGCTGCCGCTGCCGCGATCGTGCGAGGCGGATGCCCTGCACCTGACGGCGCGCGGCCCGGCTGGCGAGGCGTTGTGGACGTGGTCGGCCCCTCGACTCGGCGCCACGGCGCCTCGCCTGTCGAAAGGCGGGACGACGGTCGCCGTGCGCGAGGAGGCCGGCGCGCTCGTCGTCACCGGCGCGGCCGGAGAGCTGCGGTTCGACCGCGCGACGGGGCGGCTCGTGGAGTGGCGACGCGATGGTGTGGCGGCGCCGCTCGGCCCCGGCCCGTTTGCCCGCGCCTTCGTGCGGGAGGAACGGACACACATCGCCGTCGAAGACGCGGCGCAGCTGGTGTCGCTGACCTCACGCCGCGAGGACCGGTCGGTCGTCGTCGAGGCGCAGTACGACGGGATCCTGAAGCATGCCTCGTGGCGGATTGACCCGGCGAGCGACACGGTGCAGCTGGATTACGAGCTTTCGTACGATGGCCCGATCGACCTGCTTGGCGCCGGCTTCGACATCCCGCCCAGTGGGTTCGTGTCGAAGCGCTGGCTGGGCTGCGGTCCGTACCGCGTCTACCGGAACCGCATGGAGGGCGGCCTCTTCGACCTCCACCAGGTGGCCTTCAACGATCCCGTGCCCGGCCAGTCGTTCACCTACCCCGAGTTCAAGGGCTACTTCCGCGACTGGCGCTGGCTGCAGCTGGAAGCCAGGGCCGGCATTCTCGAGATCCACAACCGTTCGAACGTGCCCTTCTTCGGGCTTTACGGACCCCTCGACGGCCAGCCGCCGATGCTGGCGTTTCCCGATACCGGCGTCGCGCTGCTGCACGTCATCCCGGCGCAGGGGACCAAGTTCGATACCCCCGACCGGCTTGGTCCCCAGTCACGGACGCCTCGCGCGACAGGGGTTCACCAGGGAAGCGTCATCCTGCGGTTCGAGCCGGTGAAAAAGTAGCGGCAGCTGCTGCACCTGTTCCTTTTCCTTGACGCGGCTATTGTATCTGGGTAATAATCGCGTCATGTGGATTTTAACCGGATGTATATGGCGACTCCTGAGACCGTAACCGCCCCGCTTCTCTGCACTGCCTTCATGGGAAGCCGGCGCATTGCCTCGGGGCCTCTCCCCGACGTGGCCGTCGCGGTGAAGGAGGAGATCGATCGCGGCCAGACCTCACCGGTGCTGGTCTTCGACGATGAGACGAGCGAGGTCATCGATCTCGACCTGAGGGGTACCACCGAGCAGGTACGGCGCTACGCCGAGGAACTGGCGGTCTCACGGGCCCGCGTGCCCGAGCCGGAGCCCGGCCAGGGC
>JARKSS010000008.1 GCA_029974175.1 Vicinamibacterales bacterium | reverse complement strand
ACGCCGGAGATCCGCCGCGGGAGGATCTTGCCGCGATCGGGCACGAACGGCATCAACAGCCGGACGTCCTTGTAGTCGATGTAGTCGATCTTCTCCGCGCAGAACTTGCAGACCTTCCGCCGGCGGAACAGCGACCGCCGCTGCCCGGGTCCCTTGTCGCGCCCGCGGCCGCCCCGGCCGCCGCTCGCGCCGCGTCGTTCGTCCGCCATCACAGCACCTCCGCATCTTCACGATCGCCGGTCGCCGCCGCCGGCGCCTCGACACCCTCGCCGCCGCCCTGGGGCTGCTGCTGCCGCGCCCCCGCCTTCCGGCGCGCGCGGGCCCGTTCGGCCGCCCGCAGCTCCTCGTCCACCCGCACGACCAGGTAGCGCATGATGCGGTCGCTCACGCGGAGCCGGCGCTCGATTTCCTTCATCAGCTCGCCCGAGCCGTTGATCAGCTCGAGCACGTAGATGCCTTCCTTGTGGGAACCGATCTCGTAGGCCATCTTGCGGCGGCCCCAGTTCTCGGTCTTCACCAGCTCGCCGCCGAACCGGGCCACCGAGGCCTCGACCTGCGCGTGCAGGTCGGCAACCTCCTGCTCGGTCGCGTCGGGCGACACGATGTAGATCAACTCGTACTGCCTGGAAGTGCTCATGACTCTCCTTCTGGACGTTTGCGAAACGGCCACCGCGAGGTGGCAAGGAGCCGACTGGGCCGTGGGACCGATGTCTCTCGTGTTCCTGTCAGCGCTCCGGTGTCGCGCCCGGCGCCTCGCCCCGGGCCAGCGGGTCGGCGTTGAAGCGGTTCATCACCGCCTCGATCCCTTCGAGGACGAAGACCTCGGCGGCGTCGGCCGCCCGGCCGATCGCCTCCTCGATCTGCGGCCGCTCTTCAGGATCGAAGCCGCCCAGCACGTGGTCGGCGAGGTCGCGTCGCGCGTCCCCGCGCCCCACGCCGACGCGCAGCCGGGAGAACTCGGCGCTCCCCAGCTGCTCGATGATCGATCGAAACCCCCTGTGGCCGCCGTCCGATCCGCGCGGCCGCGCGCGCAGCCGCCCGAGCGGCAGTGCCACGTCGTCGGCGACAACGAGCAGGTCGTCGTGCGCGACGCGAAAGTACCGCGTCATGTCGGAGACGGCGAACCCGCTCAGGTTCATCATCGTGAGCGGCTTCGCCAGGATGGTGCCGTCGGGCCCCAGGTGCCGCGCGCGCGCCATCAAAGCCTCGGCCGGCGCCCCCTCGAACTCCACGCCCTGCCGGCGCGCCAGCTCGTCCACCACCGCGAACCCGACGTTGTGCCGGGTGTCGCGGTAGCGGCGGCCGGGATTGCCGAGGCCGACGATGAGCTTCAGCGGCATGGCGAGCGGTTCGCCGCTACTTCTCCGACTCCTCTTCCTTCTCCGCCTTGCCCTTCTTGATCACCTCGGGCTCGGCGGGGGAGGCGGCTGCTTCCTCGGCGGCGGCCGGCTCGGCCTCGGCCCTCTGCGGCACCACGTGGACCAGCATCAGGTCGGGATCGCTCACCGGCTTCCACTTGACGCTCTCGATCACGTCCCGCAGCCGGAGGCCCTGGTTGAGCATCAGGCCCGAGATGTCCACCTCGATCGCCTCGGGGATGTCGCCCGGGAGGCACTCGACTTCCACCTCGCGGTGCACGAAGTCGAGCAGGCCGCCCTGCTGCTTGACGCCCGGCGCCTCGCCCTTCAGCGTGACGGGGACGGTGACGGTGATCGCCTTGTCCATCGCGACGCGGTAGAAGTCGGCGTGCAGCAGCCGGCGCGACACCGGGTCGAGCTGGTACTCCTTCACCATCACGCGCGGCGATTCCCCCTCGAGCCGGAGGGTGATCAGGGTATTGGCGCCAGTCTCGGAGTGGAGAATCCGCCACAGGGCCTTGGGGTCGACCGCGATCGGCAACGCCTCGCGCTGGGCCGTTCCGCCGTACAGCACGCCAGGCAACCGCCCCTCTCGCCGCATGCGGCCCGCCTCGTTCTTGCCGAACCGGTCCCGCTTCACCGCTTCCAGTACAACTTCCATGTTCTGTAACCCGTCCTTCTCCCCGCTGGTCGCCAGGGCAGGCCGTATTGACGCCGGCCCGAAGGCAAGAGGCAGCACACCGCCAGCAGCCCGTGCCCGAACGGGCACCAGGCGCGGCTAGACGAACAACGACGACACCGAGCTCTCCTCGTGGATGCTCCGGATGGCCTGCGCGAGCAGCCGGGCCACCGACAGGACGACGATCTTCGGGCTCCGGCTCTTCTCGGGTCCGAGCGGCACGGTGTTGGTGACGATCAGCTTCTCGATCGGCGACTGCTCGACCCGCCCGATGGCCGGCCCCGACAGCACCCCGTGGACGGCGCAGGCCAGCACACGCTCGGCCCCGTTCTCCACCAGCGCCGTCGCCGCCTTCTGCATCGTCCCGGCGGTGTCGACGATGTCATCCTGCAGGATGCAGGTGCGGCCGGCAACGTCGCCGATGACGTTCATCACCTCGGCAGCTCCCGTCTCGGAGCGCCGCTTGTCGATCACCGCGAGCCCCGCCCCGAGCCGCTTCGCGTACGCCCGCGCCCGCTCGGCCCCGCCGGCATCGGGCGAGACGATCGTCATGTTCGGGAACCGCTGGCGCGCCAGGTAGTCGATGATCACGGGTGCCGCGAAGAGGTGGTCCACCGGGATGTCGAAGAAGCCCTGGATCTGCGCCTTGTGCAGGTCCATCGTCAGCACGCGGTTCGCCCCGGCGGCACTCAGGATGTTGGCGACCAGCTTCGCCGAGATCGGCACCCGCGGCTTGTCCTTCCGATCCTGCCGCGCGTAGCCGTAATACGGGATGACCGCGGTGATGCGCGCCGCCGACGACCGCCGGAAGGCGTCGATCATGATCAGCAGCTCGACCAGGTTGTGATCGACCGGGGTGCTCGTCGGCTGCACCACGAACACGTCGGTCCCGCGGATGTTCTCCTCGATCTGAAACGACACCTCGCTGTCGGGGAAGCGACCGATCCGGGCCTGGCCGAGGGGCAGGCCCAGGTGACCGGCAATCTCGCGCGCCAACTCCGGGTGCGCGCTGCCGGAGAACACTTTCAGTTCGGCGAAAGCCATCCTCATGGCCTCACCCTCGTGCCGGACATCGAAACGTCCTCCCGGGGTACTCCTCCAGTGCTGGCTGGGGCGGAAGGATTCGAACCTTCGATGCGGGATCCAAAGTCCCGAGCCTTACCGCTTGGCCACGCCCCAGCGCGTCGCGGCCGCGCACAAAGGCCCCCTCGGCCTGCGAGGGACCGCCCTCGTGCCGCCAACAAACCACGGCGCGGCCCGGCAGGCGCGGCGCAAACAGGTAGTGTATACGACAGCTTGCGCTTCAGACAAGGAAGCCCGCCGCTTCGTCCCGCCCGGCCGTCGCCGACACCGTCGTCCGCCAGCCCTCGGCGGCCAGCACCGCCCCGGCCGCCGCCGCGGCCGCGGCATCGCGGAACAGGCCGAACACCGTCGAGCCGCTCCCGCACATGGCGGCGCCGTCGGCGCCGGCGGCCCGGAGGGCGTCGCGAATGCGGCCGATCTCGGGATGCCTTGCGACCACCGGTGCCTCCAGGTCGTTCAAGATCGCGATCGGCGTCCCGTCAGCCAGGTGGACCACCTGCCCGGGCGAGGCTTCCTGGAACGGATAGGTCAACGCACCTGCACTGCCCGACAGGCCGGCGGGTCCCTCCCCGCCTCGTGCCCTGTCCTCGTCCAGCCACCGGTACGCGTCCGCGGTCGGCACGCCAAACGGCGGGAAGACGAGCACGACGTGGCAGGGCGGCAGGTCAGGCAGCGGCGTCACCTCGTCGCCCCGCCCGACGCCGGCCGCGGTCCCGCCGCAGAGGAAGAAAGGCACGTCCGCCCCAAGGCGCCGCGCCAGTCCCAGCCGCACCTCGGCCGGCATCGCGGGGTGCCAAAGGCGTTCGAAGGCGACCAGCGCCACGGCAGCGTTCGAGCTGCCGCCTCCCAGTCCCCCTTGGGCGGGGATCCGCTTGCGCAGCGTGACGAGGGCACCCTCGGGTGGACCGGGACGGCCCGACGCCTCCCAGACAAGGGCGGCAGCGCGCCAGACCAGGTTCCTGGAATCGGTCTGCACCGCGGGGTCGTCGCACTCGATGGCCAACGCGCCCGGCCTCTCGCGGACCTCGAGCGTGTCGTGCAGCGCCAGCGACTGAAAGATGGTCCGCAGCTCGTGGTAGCCGTCGGGTTGACGGCCCCCGACGAGCAGCGTCAGGTTGATCTTGGCGTGCGCTCTCATCATCGACCGAGCGGGCCGGCCCGCCGCAGTTCGCCGAGCGTGATCGTGGTCGCCCGCTCCGGGACGTCGATGGTGAAGGCCTCGTCCCCAAGGGCAACGTTCAGGTCGGCGCCGGTTACTCGCAGCCGCAACTCGGTCGGCGGCTCGGCGCCCACCAGCTCGAGCAGCACCTGCTGCGGCACCCCGGTTCCCCGCCCCTCGTACTCGACGCGCAGCGAGCCTGCCACGGCCGCGGCCACCGACCAGCGGCCCGAGTCATCCTGCCGCAGCCACGTCGAGTCACCCCCGGTCCCTTCGATGCGGGCCCACCCGCCGCCGAAGGTGAAGCCGCCGACCGCGTCCGACGCGGCGAGACCGCAGCCGGCGAGGATCGCGTGCAGCGTGCCCGGGGTGAGCGGAAGGCCGACCAGCGCGTCGATGATGGCTTCCGGAGGTTCTCCCTCGAGGACGGCCCGGTCGCGCGGCAGGAGGAGCGTCGCCCGCCCTTCCGACGAAACGAGGATGAAGGCTGGCGGCCCGAAGGGGGCAAGCCCCTCGAGGCGAAGGCTCGCGGGCCGCGAGAACCCGGCCAGGACACGGCCCCGCAAGCGATGGCCGCCGACGCGCCCAGAGACGCCGAGCTCCGCGGTCATCGTATCGATGGCCCGGCACGGCCGGGTCGCCTCGTCGAAGGCCGCTTCGAAGGCGGGGAACGGCTGCCCGGTACCCGAGGGCAGCGCGAGCCGCCGCGGACCGCAGGCGGCGGAGGCCAGGATCAGCAAGCCGGCGAAGATCGTCAACGCGGGGCGGTTCCTCCGCCCGGGCCCTTGCGGCAGGACCCTCCGCGAGACCCTCACCGTTGCGGCTCCAGCTCGCGAGCCGCGCGGATCTTTCGCTCGATGCCCTCGCGGTCGGCGGGGGGAAGGTCGCCCGAAAGCGCACGCTCCCAGGAGGCGATGGCCTCGCTGTACCGTCCGAGGCGGAACAGGATGTCGCCGAGGCGCTGGTGCAGGTCGGCGTCGCGGGGGCGCTGCTGGCTGACGCGGCGGAAGCTGGCGGCGGCTTCCTCGAGCTGGCCGGTGGCCTCGTAGGCCTCGGCGAGCATCAGCACGACGGTCGGCCGGTCCGGATCGGACAGCAGCACGCGCTGCAGGACCGGAACGGCCTTGCCGGCCACACCGGTGCGCAGGTAGAGACGGGCGAGAGTCAGCTCGATCGCGAGGTCGGGCAGACGGTCGGTCCGCCGGGCCGCCTCGAGGTGATCGATGGCGCGCACCGCTGCGGCCAGGCCGGCCGGGTCGGTCAGGCGGACCAAGGTGTCGAGGCCAACCTGCCCCGCGGCGAGGAACCCCAGCACACGGTGGGCTTCGCGGTTGGACGGGTCCAGCTCGAGCGCGGCGCGCCCCCACTGCGCGGCCTCGCGAGGCCGACCCTGCCGCGCGTAGAGCGCCGCCAGCTCGGCGCGGATCTCGGCAGCGCCGGGATCGAGCCTTGCCGCCTCCCGCAGCTCCGTGGCCGCGCGTTCGACCTCGCCTTCACCCTCGAGGTGCCGGGCGAGCAGGAAGCGGTAGTAGGCCTGCGCGCGGTCGGCCTGTGGCAAGGCGGCGGCTGGCGCGGCGCTGAACGCCAGCAACGCGAGCACGCCCGAAACGGTCCACCCATGCCATCCCACGCCCCGATTGTTCCATAAAAGCGGCGACGGGAGATAGCCGTGCGCCCGGACTGCGCTATAGTTCCGACGGAGGCGCCGATGGCAATCGACCCCGAGCTGCTCGAGATCCTGGTATGTCCCGCATGCCACGGGAAGGTGGAGGTGGTGCGCGACGGTCGCGGGCTGAAGTGCCAGCAGTGCCGGCGGGTGTACCCGGTCACCGAGGAGAACATCCCGGTCATGCTGGTGGACGAGGCCACCATCGAGGATTGACGAACCGAGGGCCGTGAGGATTCTCCTGATCCGCCTGCGGCTGATCGGCGACGTCGTCTTCACGACGCCGATCATCCGGGCGCTGCGCCGGCGCAACCCTGGGGCCCACCTCGCCTACGTGGCGGAACCGGCCGCCGCCCCGATCGTCGCCGACAACCCCCGTCTCGACGAGGTGATCGTGGCGCGGCCCCCCCACGCGGCCGGGCGCGCACTGGCCGACCTTTCGCTCGCCCGGAGGCTCAGGCGCGGCCGGTTCGACCTGGCGATCGATCTCCACGGAGGCCCCCGCGCCGCGACGCTCGCGCTGCTCAGCGGTGCCAGGCGGCGGATCGGGTACGACATCCCTGGCCGGGGCTGGTTGTACACTGACCCCGTGCCGCGGCCGCGGGAACTGAGGGCGCGGCACTCGGTGGAGAATCAGTGGGACCTGCTCGGGCCGCTCGGCATCGAACCGCCCGATCGAGAACGCGACGCCACCGAGATGGCGGTTTCGCCGGAGGCCGCAGCGACCGCGGTGGCCAAGCTCGAGGCGGCCGGCGTCGAGGATCGCGGTCGCCTCGCGGTGATCCACGTGAGTGCCGGGAACCCGTTCCGCCGCTGGCCGGCCGAGGCGTTCGCGGCACTTGCAGCGGGGCTGGTCACACGCGACGCGCGCTTGTCGGTGCTGCTGCTGTCCGGGCCATCGGAGCGGGAGGCCGCGCGGAAGATTGGCGATCGGGCGCGCGCGGCTGCCGGCCCCTCGGCGGCGCGAATCGTGGACCGGGTCGAACTCGACCTCAGGGAACTGCGCGCGGTGCTCGAGGAGGCGGCGCTCTTCGTCGGCGGAGACAGTGGGCCGCTCCACGTCGCCGGCACAACGCCGGTGCCGGTGGTCGGCCTCTACGGGCCGACGCTCCCCGCGCGGTCGGCCCCGTGGCGCCCGCCGCGCTACGTCACCGAATCGGTGGAGATCGCCCTGCCGTGCCGCCCGTGCGATCAGCGCCGGTGCGAGCCGGGAGACTACCGCTGCCTGGGACAGGTCACGCCGGCGGCCGTGCTCGCGGCCGCCGAGCGGGCGCTGGCCAGGAGCGGTGCGCAGTGAACAGCAAAGGAAGGATATGGCCGTTGAAGCCGGCGTGAAAGGCACCGGGCACTGGCTTGACCGTGCGACGCTGGCGGGCCTGCTCGGCTTCGCCGGGGCGCTGCAGTTCTCGATCTTCCTGGCCCAGGCGCTGCTGGCGGTGGCGCTGCTGGCGTGGGTCGGCGCCCTCGTCGTGCACCGCGAGCGGCCCGAGATCCCCGGCTGGTTCGTGCCGCTGCTGGTGTACGCCGGGCTGACGCTGGTCGCCACCATTTTTTCGCTCGAGCCGCTGACCAGCCTCGGGGCCGCCAAGCAGCTGCTGCTGTTCCTGCTCGTACCGGCGACTATCCGGGCGGCGCGGGGGCGTTCGGCCGAGACGGTGATGGACGTGGTGCTGTCGCTCGGCGCGTTCAGCGCGATCGTAGGGGTGATCCAGTTCGGCTTCCTCGGCTACGACCGCCTGCAGCAGCGGCCGGTGGGAACGCTCGGGCACTGGATGACGTACTCGGGGCTGCTGATGCTGATTGCCTGCAGCGCGGCCGCGCGGCTGCTCTTCGAGCGGCGCAACCGCACGTGGCCGGCGCTGATCATGCCCGCGCTCATCGTGGCCCTCGTGTTCACCTTCACGCGGAGCGCGTGGGTGGGCGCCTGCGTGGGGATCGGCCTGCTGCTCGTGCTGAAGGACTTCCGCCTGCTGGCGCTCGCGCCGGTGGTGGCCGGCCTCTTCTTCGCGCTGGCGCCCGCGAGCATCACCTCGCGCTTCTACTCCATCTTCGACCTGCACGACCCGACCAACCGCGACCGCGTGGCGATGTACGAGGCGGGGGCCGAAATCGTCGCGAGCGACCCGCTGACCGGCGTGGGGCCGAACCTGCTGCAGAAGGTCTACCCGGACTACCGGAAGCCGACCGCGGTCGAGCAGACACCGCCGCATCTCCACAACGTGCCCCTCCAGATCGCGGCCGAGCGCGGCCTGCCCGCTCTGGGCGTCTGGATCTGGTTCCTCGTCGCCGTGGTACGCGACCTGCTGCGCAAGCTGCGGGCCGACCGGCCCCGCTACCTGGCCGCCGCGGCGCTCAGCGCGGTCGGCGCGATGGTGGCGGCCGGGTTCTTCGAGTACAACTTCGGCGACTCGGAGTTCCTGATGCTCCTTCTCCTGCTGCTGGCGCTGCCCTGGGCCGTCTCGGCGTCGCCGGTCCGTCAACCGCAGCGGGAGCCCGCCGCCTGACCCAGGTCGTCGACATGGCGTCCAACGACTCACTCAAGCGTGCCATCGATCGCTTCGCCGGCGCCACCGCGCTCATCGTCGGCGACGTGATGCTCGACCAGTTCGTCATCGGCCGCGTGTCGCGGATCTCGCCCGAGGCGCCCGTGCCCGTGGTCGTGTACGAGCGTGACGAGCAGCGGGTGGGCGGCGCGGCGAACGTCGCCAACAACATCAAGGCGCTCGGGGGACGGGTCGAGCTGGTTGGGTTGACCGGCGCCGACGCGGCCGGGCAGCGGCTGCGCGACCTGCTGAACAGCCTGGGCCTGGGCACCGCGGGCCTCGTTCGCGACCCCTCGAGGCGGACCACTACGAAGCTCCGGGTGGTGACCGATCGCAACCAGCAGGTCGCGCGGATCGACTACGAGACCGACGTCGAGGCGGCCGGCCCCATCGAGCAGGCGCTCGCGATCCAGGCCGAGCAGCTCGGGCCGCGTGCCGATGTGGTGGTGGTTTCCGACTACCTGAAAGGGGCCGTGACGCGGACGCTGATGGCGAGGGTGATCGCCGCCGCGAACGCGCGCTCGATCCCGGTGCTCGTGGACCCGAAGATCCCGCACCTCGACTACTATGCCGGCGCCTCGCTGATCACTCCCAACCATCACGAGGCTGAGATTGCCACGCACCTGCGGATCCGTGACGACGAGGACGCGGCGCGCGCGTCGGCGGTCTTCCGCGAGCGCGCCCGCTGCGAGCGGGTGCTGATCACGCGCGGCGAACACGGGATGTGCCTGCTCGACGGCGGCTCGACCCGGCACTTCCCCGCCGTGTCGCGCGAGGTGGCCGACGTCACCGGGGCCGGCGACACGGTCATCGCCACGGTGGCCCTCGGCCTGGCCGCGGGTGCGCGGATCGACCAGGCGTGCGAGCTGGCCAACCACGCGGCCGGCATCGTGGTCGGGCGCTTCGGCCCGGCGGCCGTCACCCGCGCCGAACTGTCCGAGGCGATCATCGGGTCCGGAGATTGACAGGCCGCTGAAGAGCGCGGCCTGGATACCCGGTCAGTGCCTGAAGTGCCTTCGGCCGGTGAACACCATCGCAAGGCCGCGCTCGTCGGCGGCGGCGATCACCTCGGCGTCACGCACCGACCCGCCGGGTTGAACCACCGCGGTGGCCCCCGCGTCCGCCACCGCATCGAGGCCGTCCCTGAAGGGGAAGTACGCGTCCGACGCGGCCACCGACCCCGCAAGGTCCACCTGCGCGGCGGCCGCCTTCATCGTCGCCACCTTCACCGCATCCACGCGGCTCATCTGTCCTGCCCCGATGGCCAGCGTCCGGTCGGCGGCCGTGAAGATCACCGTGTTCGACTTGACGTGAGCGCAGACCCGCCACGCGAAGCGCAGCGCCCGCCACTCCTCGCGGGTCGGCGCGCGCCGTGTCACCACCCGCAGGCCCCCGGCCGTCCCGGCCTCGTCCGCGGGCTGCTCACCCCACTCCTCCCATGCCTCGGCCACCTGGTCGCGCTGCTGGACGAGCACGCCGTCGAGGATCGAGCGCAGCTCGAGGCAGGACGGCCCGGCGGGATCGAGCAGCGCGTCCAGGTCGGCGATCACGACGCGCAGGTTCTTCCTTGCCGCGAGGACGGCAGAGGCGGCCGGCTCGATGCCGGGCGCGATCACCGCCTCGATGAAGGTGCTCGCGATTTCGCGGGCGGTCGGCTCGTCGATGGGCCGGTTGAGGCCCGCGATTCCGCCATAGGCAGACAGGGGGTCGGCCTCGCGGGCGCGGACGTACGCCTCGACGGGCGAGGCGCCGGTTGCCGCGCCGCAGGGATTGGTGTGCTTGATCATCACGGCGGCCGGCCCGCGGAACTCGCGGACGATGCGGGCGGCCGAATCGATGTCGAGCAGGTTGGTGAAGGAGAGCTCTTTCCCCTGGCGCACGTCGAGGCCGGCGGCGCTCGGCGCGCGATACCACGCCGCGGGCAGGTGCGGGTTCTCGCCGTAGCGAAGGTCGCGCGCCTTTGCAAGCCGCAGGCTGAGAGCAGGCGGGAGGGGAGTTCGGGGCTTCCGTTGGTAGCCGTCCGGGCCGTTCTCGACCAGCAGCAGCTCGTCGGCAATGGCGGCATCGTAGGCGGCCGTGTGGGCAAAGGCCGCGCGGGCAAGTCGCAGCCGCAGCGACGGATCGGGCCCGTCGCTTCGGCGGAGCGCCTCGAGCACCGTGTCGTAATCGGATGGCGAGGTGACGACCAGCACGTCGCGGAAGTTCTTGGCCGCGGCGCGCAGCAGGCTCGGCCCCCCGATGTCGATCTCCTCGACGAGCGCGTCGAACGGGGTCGAGAAATCCGCGGCCGCGCGGGCGAACGGGTAAAGGTTCACGGCCACGAGGTCGATCGGCTGGATGCCGTGGCGGTCGAGCGCGGCCCGGTCGTCCTCGCGGCCGCGCCGGGCGAGGATGCCGGCATGAATGTGGGGATGCAGCGTCTTGACGCGGCCGTCGAGCATCTCCGGGAAGCGGGTCACCTCCGATACCATCGTGACGGGCAGGCCGGCGGCCGCCAGCACCCGTGCGGTGCCCCCCGTTGACACCAGCTCGAAGCCCAACTCGACGAGGCCGCGGGCGAACGACTCCAAACCGGTCTTGTCCGAGACACTGATCAACGCTCGACGCATGCGCCACCCTCGGCAGGGGGAACCCCCCGAAAACTCACCATATTTCGAGCCAATTGGAATTGTGGGGCGCGGGAGTCCGCTTGACACTCATCCGCACCCCCCGATATGATGCCTGTTGGCGCCGATCGTTCGGGCCTCCGGCGCCGAGCCGCGCACGGTGCGGCTTTTTTTGTTCCCCCATGGTCCGTGAAGCGGCCCGGGGGCAGTCTCGTCGGTCGGCGCGGCGCGCCAGACCAAGCAAGGCAGGAAAGAATGCGTATTACAGGCAAGGTGAAGTGGTTCAACAACGCGAAGGGTTACGGGTTCATCGAGCGCGACGGCGGCAGCGATGTCTTCGTCCACTACTCCGCAATCCAGAGCAATGGCGGCTTCCGCTCGCTCGAGGAAGGTCAGACCGTCGAGTTCGAGATCGTTGACGGCCCGAAGGGCCCGCAGGCCGGCAACGTCACCAAGGTCTAGCGCCGAACGACGGGGCGTCCGGCCGGTGCGCCGGGCGCCCGCGCCCCGTCTCCCCCTCACTCCTTCCCGCTCCTCTTCGATCCCCCCGCCACAGCCGTCGCGCCTGACCCCGACACCTTCGCGGTGAAGACCACCTTGCCCTTTTCGGTGGCGACGCGGAAGACGACTTCGCGGCTTCCGCCGGTGTGGAGGCGCGCCAGCTGTCCGTGAACGAGGTCGGCGAAGCGATCGAAGGGCGGGGCCTGGTCGTTCCCGGCCGCGCGGCGCGCTTCGACGAGCGCCCGGTAGAGGGCCTCGATCTTCGAGTCGAGCGCCTCGTCTCCGGCCACGCCCACGCGGACGGCGTGCTCGACGGGCGCGGGGGGCGGCCCGGGCACCGGCGCGGGCGCCTGGCTCGCCGCCAGGGCGGCGGCGGGCTGCCCCTTCTCCACGAACTCGTCCCGCTTCATGTGCTGGAAGGGCCCGGGGCGCCCCTCTTCGCGCGCGCGGATCCCGCGGTCCCACAGCTCGCAGAACCGGCTGAACCTGGTCTGGAGGGTGTTCAGGCGGAAGCGATCGGCGTAGCTCTGGATGTAGGCGCGGTCGTAGCGCTTGAACAGCGCCTCCACGCGCGACCGTGCTTCGGCGGGCGGCTTGGGAAGCGACCCGGCGAAGTACATGTTGTACTGGCTTTCCAGCTGATGGAGGGCTGCTTCCAGGAGGCGAAGATCGCGTTCGAGCTCGCTCTGTTCGGCCACGATCACCCCTGCGATGGACGCGGGCTACCGGAGCAAGAGGAACCAGAACAACGGCAGCCAGAGCTCACGCGCGTAAGGGACCGGGCGGTCGTCAACGAGCACATCCACCTGGTCGAGGTTCCCGACGACGTCCCACAGGTCACGCAGGCGCTCGACGTCGCGGGGCCAGAACCGCGCCCGGTGCCTGAACGACTCGCCCGAACCGGTTTCCGAGTACTCGCTCGCGCGGCGCGCCGCGGCAACAGCCGACGGGTAGTCCTCGCGGTCGAAACGGGGGAACGCAATCGTGATCGAGAAGGGCCGGCGGCTAGGCCCGAACAGCTCCTCCCGGAGGTCTGGATCGAGCGCCGCGATCTCCTCGTCGGTGGGCTCCTCGGGCACCTCGACATACGGCCAGAACCGCTCGCGGGGGCGGTAGCGGCGGCCGCCCGTTGCCGTCTCGCCAGCTTCGGCGCCTTCCCGGGGCCAAGCGTCAACCGTCTCGGGCCCCGGGTCCCCGGGGACACCGGCTCGAGACTGGTCCTGCTGTTCGCTCATGTACTGGGCCAAGGCAACGGTGATGGTATCCTGACTCCGCCACGACCGGCAAGAGAGCCATGCCCGATTTCCGGCTGATCCCGTCGATCGACGCGCTGCGCCAGCGGCCCCGGATCAAGCGGCTCGAGCACCACTTCGGGGGGGTCGCCATCGTGGAGGCCCTGAGGCGGGCGGCCGCCGCCGTGCGCGGCGACCTGGCGAAACAGGCGCCGGGCGGCCCGGGAGGCACCGGTCGCGGGAAGGAGGAGATTGCCGAGGCGATCGAGGCGAGGACGGAGGCGGAGCTGGCCGCGTCGGTCCGGTCGTCGCTCCGCAGGGTGATCAACGCCACCGGCGTCCTGATCCACACGAACCTCGGGCGCTCGCCGCTTTCATCCGCCGCCCTCGAGCGCGTGTGCGAGGTGGCCGGCGGGTACTCGAACCTCGAGTACGACCTCGCCACGGGCAGCCGCGGCGCAAGGGACGTCCATGCCGAGGCACTGCTCCAGCGCCTGCTCGGCGTCGAGTCAGCCGTCGTCGTCAACAACAACGCGGCAGCCGCGCTGCTGGTGCTGGCGGCGCTCGCCGCCGGGCGGGAGGTGATCGTCTCGCGCGGCGAGCTGGTCGAGATCGGCGGAGGCTTCCGGGTTCCAGACGTCATGGCCCAGTCGGGAGCCGTGCTTCGCGAGGTCGGCACCACGAACAAGACCCGCGTGGACGACTACCGGGCCGCGATCACCGACCGCACGGCGCTGATCCTTCGCGTCCACCGCTCCAACTTCCGCATCGAAGGGTTCACCGAGCAGCCGTCGCTGGCGGCCCTTGCCTCGCTCGGCCGCGAGCGCGGGATCCCGGTGATCGAGGACCTTGGCAGCGGCTGCATCGGCATCCCGGGCGAGGAGGGCGACGAGGCCCTCGACGTGCGCCTCGGGGGCGAGCCGCGAGTGCAAGCAAGCCTGGCAGCCGGGATCGATCTCGTGTGCTTCAGCGGCGACAAGCTGCTCGGCGGACCGCAGGCCGGCATCATCGTGGGCAGGCGTCCGCTCGTCGAACAGGTGCGCCGCCACCCCCTGATGCGCGCCCTCCGCGTGGACAAGCTGACCTATGCGGCCCTCGAGGCGACGCTGGGCGAGTACGTCGCTGGGCGCGCCGGGAGAACGCTGCCGCTGCTCACAATGCTGCGGGCCGACGAGGAGGCGATCGGCGCCCGTGCCACGAGGCTGGCCGAGAACCTCTTGTCCCGACTGCGCGCCACGGGTGTCACCGTCGAGGTGATCGACGGCCACTCGGCCGCCGGGGGCGGGACGACACCCGGATTGGGAATCGCGACGCGCCTTCTGGCGATCGGCCTGCCGCAAGGCCCCGACTGGCTGGACGAGCGGCTCCGCCAGCACGAACCGCCGGTCGTCGCCCGCATCGAGCGTGACAGGCTGCTGCTCGACCTGAGAAGCGTGGGTCCCGAAGACGATGTGGTGGTGGAAGCGGCGGTGAGGGCGGCGTTCGAGGCGCAGAGCCCGCCCTGAGCCCGCCTTCGCCAAGCGCTCGCTACGCTCGCGGCTACGGCGGGCAAGCCCTTGAGCCCTGAGCCGTGAGCCTATTCGGTCAAGCACATAGGTGACAAAACGATCCAAGGACATGGGTGACAAGTTCATCAATCGGAGTCACCGATAGGAGGCAAACCCGATAGGCCGACTGGCTCGGGTCAAGGCCGCCGGCAGGCGCCAGGCCTAGAAGATAGTGGCTACCGAACGGCTCGCCAGCTCGACGATGCGCCCTGGCAGGACACCCAGATAGAAGGTGATCAACACCGAGACGGCAAGGGCCCAGACCGCGACCCGTGACGGGGCGGCCGGCGAGGGTACCTCGGCGGGCGGCGCCATGTACATCATCACGATCACGCGAAGGTAGAAGAAGATCGAGACGACACTGGTGAGGACGCCGATCACGGCCAGCCCGTAGTAACCCGACTGCACCGCCGCGCTGAAGACGTACCACTTCCCCACGAAGCCTGCCGTGGGCGGCAGGCCGCCAAGCGAAAGCAGGAACACCGCCATTGCGGCGGCTATCGCCGGGTGTCGCGTCGAGAGGCCCGCGTAGCTGTCCAGGTCGTCGTTGGCGCGATCGCGGGTGCCGAGCAGCGCGATGGTGGCGAACGCTCCGAGGTTCCCGATCGCGTAGACGAGCAGGTAGAAGAGGACGGCGCTCTTGCCGACGTCGTTGGCGGCGACCAGCGCCACCAGCAGGTAGCCCGCGTGGGCGATGCTCGAGTAGGCGAGCATGCGCTTCAGGTTCGTCTGCGCGACGCCCACCACGGTCCCCAGGATCATCGTCGCCGCCGCGATGGCCCAGAGCGCCGGGGCCCAGCTGGGACGCAGCGGTTCGAGCGCCGACAGGAACACGCGCGTGAAGGAGGCGAACGCTGCGGCCTTGACGGCCGTTGACATGAAGCCGGCGACCAGCGTGGGTGCCCCCTCGTAGGCATCGGGCGTCCACATGTGGAACGGCACCGCCGACACCTTGAACGCGAAGCCCACCAGCAGCAGGCCCACCGCGACCAGCGCGAGCGGCGACTGGTTCATCGCCTCGGCGGCGAGGACCGATCCCAGCCGTTCGAGCCTGGTGCTGCCCGCGACGCCGAACGCGAAGGCAATCCCGTACAGGAAAAAGGCGCTGGAGAAGGCGCCGAGCAGGAAGTACTTGAAGCCCGCCTCGACTCCGCCGATCGTGTGTCGCCGGATGGCGGTCAGCACGTAGACGGCAAGCGACAGCACCTCGAGCGCGAGGAAGATGACCAGCAGGTCGGTGGCCATCGCCATCAGCATCATGCCGGCCAGGCCGAACAGCACCAGGGCGTAGTACTCACCGGCCGGCAGTCCGTCGCGCGCGACCAGCGCCGGGGAGAACAGCACTGTGAGGAGCCCGATGACGACGAGCACGAGCACGACGAAGAGCGCGAAGTTGTCGGCGGTGACGACGCCGAAGCCAATCACGGTACGCCCCCACAAGAGGGCCGCCGTGATGCCGGCGCCGGCCAGCCCGATCACCGCCAGGCCCCCGATCGGCATCTGCTCGCCCGGCTGACGCAGCGCCTCGGCAAGCATGCAGGCGATGCCGGCGGCCACGACGCAGAGGACCGGGATGATCGGGGCGAAGTCGCTGGCGGAGATCATCGGCCTGCCGTCTCCTGGAGAGGCGCGTGAGAGGCGGTGCCTGCCTGCAGGCCCGTACCGGGCGAGGCCGGCGCGGCGGCCACCGCCTCGCGGCTCACCCGCTGCAGGAGGCGCTCGACCGACGGCTGCATCGGGCGCAGGAAGAGTCCGGGCAGCACGCCCATCAGGAACGCGGCCGCCACGGTGGGGCCGATGACCCACGCCTCGCGGCGCGTCAGGTCGCGCAGCGTCGCGTTCTCGTCGTTCGTGATCGTCCCGTAGTTGACGCGCTGGAACATCCAGAGCATGTAGACCGCCGAGAGGATGACGCCCAGCACCGCCACCGCGGCGTACCGCGGGTCCCAGCGGAAGGCGCCGAGCAGGATCAGGAACTCCCCGACGAAGCCGTTGAGGCCGGGGAGGCCGATGGAAGCCAGCGTGATGATCATGAACGCCGCCACCAGGCGGGGCATGACGGCTTTGAGTCCGCCGAACTCGGCTATCAGGCGCGTGTGCCGCCGATCGGAAAGCATCCCCACCAGCAGGAACAGCCCGCCGGTGCTGACGCCGTGGGCCAGCATCTGGTACACCGCCCCTTGCATCCCCTGCACGTTCAAGGCCGTGATCCCGAGCACCACGAACCCCAGGTGACTGACACTGGAGTACGCGACCAGCTTCTTGAGATCCGGCTGGACCATCGACACCAGCGCGCCGTAGACGATGCCGACGACGGCGAGCACGGCCAGGTGCGGGGCGAAGAAGAGCGCCGCGTCGGGGAACAGCGGGAAGGAGAAGCGCACCAGGCCGTAGGTGCCCATCTTCAGCAGGACGCCCGCGAGGATGACCGACCCGGCCGTCGGCGCCTCGACGTGCGCGTCGGGCAGCCAGGTGTGGAACGGGAAGAGCGGCACCTTGATGGCGAAAGCCAGGGTGAAGGCAAGGAAGAACCAGAACTCGAGGTTCGGCGGGATCGGGATCTCCTGCAGCGCCTGCAGCTCGAAGCTGTACTCCCCGGTTGCCGAGTAGTGGAGCCAGCCTAGGCCGATGATGGCGACGAGCATCAGGATGCTGCCGGCCGCGGTGTACAGGATGAACTTCACCGCCGCGTAGACGCGCCGCTCGTAACCCCACATCCCGATCAGGAAGTACATCGGGACGAGCATCGCGTCCCAGAACAGGTAGAAGAGGAAGAGGTCGAGCGAGACGAACACGCCGAGCATCGCGCTCTCGAGCGCCAGCAGGAAGGCGGCGAACTCGGCGAACCGGTGGCGCACCGAGGCCCACGACGAGAGGAGCGCGATCGGCGTCAGGAACCCGGTCAGCACCAGCAGGAACAGGCTGATGCCGTCCACGCCGACGAGGTAGCTGATGCCGAAGGCCGGGATCCACTCCCGCCGCTCGACGAACTGGTAGTCGGCGCTCGATGGGTCGAACCGCGCCCAGACGACCAGGGTGAGGGCGAACACCAGCAGCGACACCCCGAGCGAGAGCCAGCGGAGGAGCCCGTCGCGGCGCCCCTCGCTCCCCTTCAGGAGCAGCATCAGGATCGCACCGGCGAGCGGCAGGAAGATCAGCGTCGTCAGCATACCTACGGCCACAGCAAGTACCCGAGCACGAGCACAGCGCCGACGAAGAGCGAGGCGGCGTACGTCCGCAGCGATCCGGTCTGCAGGCGCCGGAGCGACGCGCTGGCTCCGCGGATCGACAGCCCGGCCCCGTTGACCGCCCCGTCGATCAGGCCGGCGTCGACTCCCTTCCAGAGCACCTGCTCGGACACCGCCTTCACCGGCTGCACGATCGCCGCGTCGTACAGCTCGTCCACGTAGTACTTCCGGAGCAGCAGTCGATGCAGCCCGCGGTACCGGGCGGCCCAGGCATCGGCCAGGTCGCGGCGCCACAGGAAGAACAGCGCGGCCACGGCGATGCCGCCGAGGGCGATGAGGGTCGAAACCCCCATGAGACCCAGCTCGAGCCCCGTGTCGTGCGCGTCGTGGGGAACCTCCCCATCGTGAGGCAACCCCGCGCCATCCTGAGGCAATGCCGCGGCCGCCGCGTGGAACGGCCCTTCAGGGCCGGGTTCGGCCACGGCGTGGAAGCTTGGCTCGAGGAACGCCTCGATGCGGTTGCTCCCGCCGAGCGCGGCCGGGATGCCGGCGTACCCGGCCAGCGCCGCCCCGGCGGCCAGCGCGACGAGCACGACGGCCATCTGCGGCGGCGCGTCGTGCAGGTGCTGGTGCGGAGCATGCTGCGGAGACGCGCCTTGGGAGGCCCCGCCGTGGAAGGCGAGGAACACCAGGCGGAACATGTAGATCGCCGTCAGCAGCGACGCGGCCGCGCCAAGCACCCAGAGCAGCGGGTGCCCGGCCGCGAACGTCCGGAAGAGCACCTCGTCCTTCGAGAAGAACCCCGAGAGCCCGGGCACCCCCGCGATGGCGAGCGCGCCGATCAGGAAGGTCCAGTAGGTGACCGGGAGATGGCGGCGCAGTCCCCCCATCCGCCGGAGATCCTGCTCGCCCGCAAGGGCATGGATCACCGCGCCGGCGCCAAGGAACAGCAGCGCCTTGAAGAAGGCGTGCGTGTAGAGGTGGAAGATCCCGGCGCTGAAGGCGCCGACCCCCATCGCGAGGAACATCAACCCGAGCTGCGAAACCGTCGAGTACGCCAGCACCCGCTTGATGTCGGTCTGGGTGAGGCCGATGGTCGCGGCGAACAGCGCGGTCACCACCCCGACGACGGCCACGATCTCGAGCACGCCGGGGGCGTGGGTGTAGAGCACGGCGTTTCGCCCGATCATGTACACACCGGCGGTGACCATCGTGGCGGCGTGGATCAGCGCCGAAACCGGCGTCGGCCCTTCCATCGCGTCGGGCAGCCAGACGTAGAGCGGCAGCTGCGCCGACTTGCCGGTGGCCCCGACGAAGAGCAGCAAGGCGGCGGCCGAGACGGCGCCGAAGGCGGCCGTCTCGGGGGCGAGCGAGGCGATCTCGCGCGCGAGCCCGGCGAAGTCGAGCGTGCCGAACCGCGAGAACAGCAGCGCCATGCCGAGCAGGAACCCGGCGTCGCCGATCCGGTTGACGATGAACGCCTTCTTCCCCGCGTCGGCGGCTGCCCGCTTCTTGTACCAGAACCCGATGAGCAGGTACGAGCACAGCCCGACGCCCTCCCACCCCACGAACATCACCACGAAGTTCGGGGCGAGCACCAGGATCAGCATGAAGGCGGCGAACAGGTTCAGGTACGAGAAGTACCGCGCGTACTCGGCGTCGCTCTCCTCGTGCATGTACGCGGTCGAATACAGGTGGATCAGCGCGCCGATCCCGGTGACCACCAGGATCATCACCATCGCGAGCGGGTCGAGGCGCAGGCCCAGCGCCACCTGGAGGTCGCCCGAGGGGATCCAGGTGTAGAGCGCCTGGTCGATGACCCGGGCGCCCTCGGGCAGCTGCAGCAGCGCGCGCGAGGCGGTGAGGGCCGCCGCGAACGACAGGA
>JARKSS010000004.1 GCA_029974175.1 Vicinamibacterales bacterium | reverse complement strand
GTGCCGGTGGCGCACCGGGTCGAGCGCGGGTTCTACGGGTAGGGCGTCTGGACCGACGCAGGGTTCCTGCCGTATCACCGCCTCGGGTCGATCACCTGGCGCGAGGAGCCCGAGCCGGTGCTGCTGCTGGCCGACCGCGAGCGGGCGCTCGCCCGCCGCCTGGGGGTGCCCGGCGAGCTGTATGGCGCCGTGCGCCGGCTGCTGCGCGACCTGATCGACAACCGCACGATCCACTTCGCCCGCCCCGGCATCGACCTGGGGATTCGCGAAGAGAAGGACGAAGCGTAGGGACAGCTGACGGCCAACGGCGTCGTGCAGGGGTGCAGGAGGTGCGGGAGGCTCCGAGCAGGCCCTTTGGCACCTGCACCTCCTGCACGCCTGGCACAGCATCTCCTTCACGCCGGCACCAGCACCTCCTGCACCGCCTGCACTGCCGGCACCGCCTGCACTGCCGGCGGCCCACTGCAGCCTGCCGTTCCCCAATTCCTGATATAGTGGCAACTGGGTCTTCCCGATCACCGGCGTCCGGCAACCTTCGCGCCCGAGGTGTGTGCATGGCCCCCCGATCCACCTGGAAAGGCTTCCTGAAGGTCAGCCTCGTCAGCATTCCCATCAAGGTCTACCCGGCCGCCGAGTCGTCGGCCAGCCTCTCGTTCAACCAGCTCCACGGCGAGTGCCGCACGCGCATCCAGCAGAAGCGGTGGTGCCCGCACTGCAACCGCGAGGTGGCCAACAGCGAGCTGGTCAAGGGCTACGAGTTCGAGAAGGGGCGCTACGTCGTCCTCGAGGACGAGGACTTCGCCAAGGTGCGGACCGAGTCAACCCGCGTGATCAACCTGGTGCAGTTCTCGGGTGAAGAGTCGCTCGACCCGATGTACTACGACCGCGCCTACTACCTGGCCCCCGACGGCCCCATGGCCGCGGGCGCCTACGCCGTGATGCGCGAGGCCATGCGCGGGAAGATTGGCGTCGGCAAGGTGGCGCTGCTCGGCCGCGAGTACCTGGTCGCCGTGCGGCCGCATCAGGAGGGCCTGCTGATGTTCACCCTGCACCATGCAGGCGAGATGCGGACGCCCTCCCAGATCGAAGAACTGCGGTCGCTCCCCGACGTGAAACCCGACGAGGTGTCCCTGGCGAGGCAGGTGATCGGGACGTTCGAGGCCGAGCTGGATCTCTCCGACTTCAAGGACGAGTACAAGGAGGGGCTGCGCCAGGTCATCAAGGCGCGAATCGCCGGCGAGGAGGTGGCCACGCCGCCCGAAGTCGAGGCCCCCACGAATGTCGTCAACCTCATGGAAGCGCTACGGAAGAGCCTCGACGCCGTCAGCGCCTCGAAGAAGAAGCCGGCCAAGGCGCAGCTGCCGTCCCGCAAGGCCCCGGCACGCGCGGAGGGAGGGAAGAGGAGAAAGGCGGGATAGGGGCGATCAGAGATGTCGAATGCAAAATGGAAAATGAAAAAAAGGGCTCTTTAGCCAGGACAGCCTGAAGGGACCCTTTCTACATTTTTCCTTCTACATTTCACATTTCACATGCCGAGCATCCACCCCAGCAGCCCCGGAC
This sequence comes from Vicinamibacterales bacterium, assembly GCA_029974175.1. Lineage (GTDB taxonomy): Bacteria > Acidobacteriota > Vicinamibacteria > Vicinamibacterales > Fen-181 > JARKSS01. The sequence continues at coordinate 3,300 of JARKSS010000004.1, read as the reverse complement.
CCGCGGCCACGGGGTCGCCAATCCAGGCGGGCGGCGTCAGCCAGACGAAGGCGAGAATCGCGATCACCCAGAGGTCGTACTGCCAGCTCGCCCGCTCGTCGGTCCAGAAGAACGCTCTCCAGAGCACCAGCGCGGGCAGGGGGAGTCTACGCTCGGGCACGCCGTGCGTCACCCGCCAGGTGTAGTAGATCCGGTCCGCGACCGTGACAATCGACAGGACGAGGATCACCCAGAGCACCGCGGCCATGCGGTTCGTGAAGGCGCCGATCATGAAGAGCACGATCCGTTCGGGCCGCTCCATGAATCCCACCTTGCACTTCTCGATGATCGACTCGGCCCGGGCGCGCGTGTAGCTCGTCATCACCGAGAACATCATCGCCAGCGCCGTGATGACGACGTAATCGGCACGGCCGAGCTTCGTGTAGAGGTAGATGAGGCCGATGAAAAGGGTGATGTCCGAGAAACGGTCCATCACCGAGTCCCAGAAGGCCCCGAAGGCGGTCTCGCGGTTGCGCTCGCGGGCCACCTTCCCGTCGATGTAGTCGAAGATGTTGGCCGCCAGCATCACGAAGCCGGCGGGGCGGAAAAGCCCGAGTCCCAGCAGCCAGGCCGCCGTGATGTTCACCATCATCCCGACGAAGGTCAGGACGTTCGGCGAGATCCCGAGCGTGACGCAGGCCGCGATGATGGCGCGCAGCGGGAACGAGCAGGCCTTGCCGATCAGTCCGGTGAACGTCATGTATGCGGCTTCCGGCTCCCTGGCGGGGCCCGCGTCGGGCCCCCAGGCGGCGCCTATAATGGGTTGGGAACCGCGCCGGGAAACGCGCCATCTTAGTCCATGCCCATCCAGGAACTCAAGAGCAGGATCGACCGGCTGCCCGAGCAGCCGGGCGTCTACCTGTTCGCCAACGCCGCCGGGGAGACGATCTACGTCGGCAAGGCGCGCTCGCTGCGCGACCGGGTGCGCAGCTACCTGGGGGCCCGCGGAACCAACGCCAAGACCGACGCGCTCCTGGATGAGGCGGCCGCGGTTGACGTGATCGTCACCGACTCGGTGGTCGAGGCGCTGGCGCTCGAGAACAACCTCATCAAACAGCGGAGACCGCGCTTCAACATCCTGCTGCGCGATGACAAGAACTACCCCTTCCTCCAGCTGACCGTCACCGAGGAGTACCCGCGGGTGCGGGTGGTGCGCGGCGTCGAGCGCGACGGGAACGTCTACGCCGGTCCCTTCATGCCCGCCAGCCTGGCCCGGCGGACGATGGGGCTGACCCACCGCCTCTTCGGCATTCGTTCGTGCAACGAGGAGCTGAACGGCCGGCGGCCCCGCCCGTGCCTTGAGTACGACATCAAGCGGTGCCTCGCTCCGTGCGTGGCCTCCATCTGCCCGCCCGACCAGTACCGGCGTGCCGTCGAGGATGCCCAGCTGTTCCTCGAGGGGCGCACCGACGAGCTGGTCACCCACCTTCGCGAGCGGATGACCCGCGCCGCGATGGAGGAGCGTTTCGAGCAGGCCGCGCAGCTTCGCGACGCCATGCGTACCGTCGAGACGCTGCGCGACCGGCAGCAGAAGATGGCGGGCGTCGAGCTGGGCGACCGCGACGTCTGGGGCGTCAAGCTGGGGACGGCCGGCGCTGCCTTCCAGGTATTCGAGGTCCGGCGAGGCCGCGTCGTCGAGCGCGTCACGCTCATCACCGAGGCCGATGCGGCCGGCGGCACTCTGGCAGAGGGGGGCGGGGCGCTGGCCGAGTTGCTCGAGGCTGCCATCCCGCAGTTCTACGAACAGCGGGAGATTCCCCCGGAGATCCACGTGCCGGCGGGCCTGGGCGAGACCGAGGCGGCCGAGGCGTGGCTGAGCGGCCGGGCCGGACGCCGCGTGCGCCTGGTGGTGCCGCAGCGGGGCGGCAAGCGGGCCCTGCTCGAGCTGGCGGCGCGCAACGCGTCGCTGGCCTACGAATCGCGCTTCAACCACGAGCGCGTGGCGAACTACGACGGCCTCGACCTGCTGCGGGTGGCCCTCAACCTGCCTTGCTTCCCGCGGCGGATCGAGTGCTTCGACATCTCCACCATCCAGGGCAGCGAGACGGTGGCCTCGATGGTGGTCTGCGAGGACGGCCGGATGGCGCGCTCGGCCTACCGCAAGTACCGCATCCGCGGCGAGGGCTCCCGGTTCCTCGACGACTTCGCCGCGATGGGGCAGGTCGTGCAGCGCCGCTACCGCCGGGTGCTCGAGAGCGGCGACGACCCACCCGATCTCATCGTGATCGACGGCGGCAAGGGGCAGTTGGGGGCGGCCTATGCCGCTCTCGAGGAGCTGGGGCTGTCGAACCTGGTGGCCGTCGGCCTGGCCAAGAAGGAGGAGCTGGTTTACACGCGCGACCGGGAGGAGCCGCTGGCGCTGCCGGCCGGCAACCCCGCGCTGCGCCTGCTCCAGATGATCCGCGACGAGGCGCACCGCTTTGCCGTGGCCTTCCACCGGCAGTCGAGGCGGGCGCGCGACCTCACCTCGGAGCTTGACGCCATCCCCGGCATCGGCCCGCGCCGCCGCCGGGCGCTGCTCGCGGCGTTCGGCAGCCTGGCCGGCGTCCGCCGCGCCAGCCGCGAGCAGCTCACGCCGGTCATCGGGGCGCGCGCCGCCGACGCGGTGCTGGCACATTTCGCCGGCCGCTGACGCGGAGGTTTCCCGAGCCGGATGCCGTATGCGGCACGTTGAACGCGTGGAAGGCCGGCCGGCCGTGGTAGCCTGATAAGTCCGGCCGGCGGCCGGCCTGGAAGGCGGGGCACCGCAGACCCATCGTGGAGTTCGATTTCGCCGCCCTCTTCATCTCGTTCGTGGCGCTGCTGCTGTCGTTGACGGTCCACGAGGCCGCCCACGCGTGGGCCGCCGACCGCCTCGGCGACCCGACCGCCCGCGCGCTCGGCCGCTTGTCGCTCAACCCGGCCGTGCACGTGGACCCCCTCGGCACGCTGGTGTTCCCCCTGGTGGCGATGCTGACCGGCGCGCCGCTGATCGGGTGGGCCAAGCCGGTGCCGATCGCCCCGTGGCGCTTCGACCGGCCGCGCCAGGCCAGCATGCTGGTCGCGGTGGCCGGCCCCCTGAGCAATCTCGCGCTGGCCTTCGCGGCGGCCGTCGCGCTGAAGCTGCTGCCGCTCGAGGCGCTTGCGACGCTCGGGCCGGCCGGCCAGGCGGCCGACAGCCGGATCCTGGCTCCCGTGGCGCGCCTGGCGTGGGGCGTGCTGTCGATAAACCTGCTCCTGGCGATCTTCAACCTGCTGCCGATCCCGCCGCTCGACGGCAGC
>JARKSS010000506.1 GCA_029974175.1 Vicinamibacterales bacterium | reverse complement strand
GGAGTACTTCAACCTGAGCATCGTGGACACGATCAAGACCTGGACGGTGATGGAGACGGCGGTCGGCGTCACCGGCCTGCTGGGCGTCCTGGTGCTGGACCTGTTCGTCTGAGGAGGGCTTGGCATGGCGCCTCTTCCGTTGATCTTCGACGCACACCTCGATCTCTCGATGAACGCGCTCGAGTGGAACCGCGACCTGCGTTGGACGGTGGACGAGATCCGCGCGTCCGAGCAGGGGATGACGGACAAGCCTGATCGGGGGCGCGGGACGGTCTCGTTCGAGGCGATGCGCCGGGGCAACGTCGGCGTCTGTGTCGCCACGTTGATTGCCCGTTTCGTGCGCCCCGGGAGCGAGATCCCCGGGTGGCACTCGCCGGAGCAGGCCTGGGCGCAGACGCAGGGCCAGCTGGCGTGGTACCGCGCGATGGAAGAGGCCGGCGAAATCGTGCAGATCTCCACGCTGGCCGGGCTCGATCGGCACCTGACGCTCTGGGAAGAGGGCGGGGGTTCGGGCCCCGTCGGCTACATCCTCAGCCTCGAAGGGGCCGACTCGCTGGTCTCGCTCGAGCACCTCGCCCGCGCGCACGCCCGGGGCATGCGGGCCGTCGGCCCTGCCCATTACGGGCCCGGCGTCTACGCGCAGGGAACCAACGCCTCGGGCGGGATCGGCGTGAGGGGCCGCGCGCTGCTGAAGGAGATGGAGCGGCTGAACGTCATCCTCGACGTCAGTCACCTGTGCGACGAGAGCTTCTGGGAGAGCCTCGAGGTGTTCGGCGGGCCGGTGTGGGCGAGCCACAGCAACTGCCGCGCGCTGGTCCCGCACGTCCGGCAATTCTCAGACGATCAGCTGATGGCGCTCATCGAGCGGGGCGCCGTCATCGGTGCGGCCCTGGACGCGTGGATGCTGGATGCCGGGTGGGAGCGCGCGCGCTCGACGCCCCAGGAGAGGGGCATCACCCTCGAGCGGGTGGTGGAGCACATTGACCACGTCTGCCAACTCGCGGGCAACTCGCGGCACGCCGGCATCGGGTCGGACCTGGACGGCGCGTTCGGCACCGAGCAGTGCCCGGCCGACGTGGACACGATCGCCGACCTGCAGAGGATCCCGTCGCTGCTTGCCGCGCGCGGGTACTCGGCCGAGGACGTGGAGAACATCTGCAGCGCCAACTACCTCAGGTTCCTGCGGGAGGCCTGGCGCTCAGACTAGCCGGCCGCCTTTCCCTTCTCGCTACGAGGTCAGTTCCTCCAGCCGCGCCTCGGCCTCCTCGAGGCCGATGCCGTGGCGAAGGCGCATCGTGGCGACGCCGACCGGGGGCGGGTAGACCTTGCCGGCCGCGCGCCGGGGCTCGACGTACTCGACCACCTCGAACAGCGCGTGGCAGGCCGCCTCGTAGCTGACGCCCGCCAGGTCGCTGATGTAGCGCGTCGAGCGGTCGATGAGCTTCAGGTTGCTCGGCACCACCCAGATCATCCGGTTCCCGAGCACGCGGCCCAGCCGCACCATCGTGCAGGTTGACAGCGCGTTCAGCAGCATCTTCACGCCGATCCGCACCAACGGATCGAGCAGGAACGGCGTGTCGTCGACCGGCAGCACCACCGTCTGGCCTGCGGCCTGCGCAGCCGCGGAGGTCCGTAGTCCGTGAAGGTCGGCATGCCGCCCGACGGCGATGAGTGCGGTGTCGGCATCGACGGCGGTGGCTGCCTCGATCTGGCGTGCGAAGGTCGAGCCGGCCTCCTTCACCAGGGGGAGGTCGGACATCGTCACGACCACCGTCACCGCGTCGCCGGCGCGCGTGAGCCGATGCGGCAGGCCGTCGAGGCCGATGCGGAAGCGCATCAGGTCGGCGTGGCCGATCTCGCGCACGACCGCCGCCTGCCGCGAGGCCGCCTCGGCGTCCAGCAGCTCGCGCAGGTCGCGCTCGGTCCACTCGATGGTCTGGGGCTCGCGCCGCAGCAAGGTCCGCCACGCCTCTTCGGTCTTCTGCTCGCCGGTGAACAGGAAGGCCCACGACTCGGCTGCCTCGGCGTCGTCCCACTTCCGGAACGGCGGCGTGCAGAAGGTGGGGCTCCGCTCGGTCGTGTCGGTGAGGACGTCCACCGCCAGGGTGTGGGCGAAGTAGGAGGTCCGGCTGTCGCGGCGGTAGACGCGCTCCTCCGTTTCGACCAGGCCGGCCAGCGACCCGAGGATCGCGTCCGAGCAGAGCGTTCCGTGCAGCGCCTCGAGCCCCGCCCTGATCTCGGCCGGGACCTGCCCGGGCGCGGCAACCCCGGCCTCGCGCCGCCCGCGTTCGCCGACCAGCTCGCGCGCGACCATCTCGAGGACGGTCAGCATGGCCAGCAGCTCCATGCTGGTGGCCTGCATGCGCGTCGAGCCGGTGATGGCCATCGGGCCCGACGCGAGGTTGACCTTCTCGATGCGATCCTCGTCCAGCACCTCGCGGCTGCGGCGCACGGGGCGGAGGTCCTCGTCGGGGTTGTTGTAGACGAAGAAGACGCGCGCCCCGGTTTCAAGCGCCTGCCACGCTGTCCCGATGACGAACGAGGTTTCGCCCCCCTCGGTGATCGCGAAGAGCGTGTCGCCCTTCGCCAGGCCGAGGTCCTGGACCTGCCGCCGACCGAACGGGGCGAAGTCTTCGAACCCCTCGACCGACTTGATCAGCGCGTAGTCGCCGCCGGCCATGGCGCTGCGCGTGCGGTCCTCCCACCCGCCGGGGGCGGGTTGCTCGAGACCGCGGGCCGCCCAGTCCTGCCAGAACGCACGCCAGGCGGCGTCGAGCTGGATGCTGAGGCGGCCGGTGGCGCCGCAGCCCGTGAAGAACAGCCTTCCGCCCCTCCGAAGCGTTTC
>JARKSS010000504.1 GCA_029974175.1 Vicinamibacterales bacterium | reverse complement strand
GCGCCGGCAGGAGCAGGGCATCGACCTCCGGCCTTTCCAGGCCGTCACGCGCACGCGGGGCGATCGGCTGCGCCTGGGATTCGTGGGAAGCCTGATGGTTTCGAAGGCGCCCCACCTCTTCCTCCAAGCCGCCACTGGCCTGCCGCGAGACCGTGTCGAGGTGACCCTTGCCGGGGGCCTCGCCGCCTATCACGGCGACGACGGCTACGCGAAAACCATGCGGCCGCTGCTGGCACAGCCCTGGGTGAAGTGGATCGGCCCCGTGCCGCACGAAGAAGTGCCGCGGGTCCTCACCGCGCTCGACGTCCTCGTCGTGCCCTCGATCTGGATCGAGAACTCGCCGTTCGTGATCCGCGAGGCCCGGGCGGCGGGCGCCGTCGTGGTGGCGTCCCGCCTTGGCGGCATGGCAGAGGCGGTATCGGACGGACGCGACGGCCTGCTGTTCGAGCCGGGAGACGCGACCGACCTGCGGCGGGTGCTGACGCGCCTTCTGGACGAGCCGGGGCTGCTGGAGCGCCTTCGCGAAGCGACCCGCCCGGTCCGGTCGATCGAGGACGATGCCGCGTGGACCGCGAGGGTGTACGCGGAGGCAAGCGGGCAGGGACGTGCTCCTCGCAGGGTGAGACGCGACCTTGCCGGGAACGCGAGAGCCCGGCCCAGGATCAGCGCCGTCGTGCTCAACTACCGCGCGCCCGACGACACGCTGCTCGCCGCGCGATCGCTCGAGGCCTCGCGCCGCCCCATCGAGCCGATCATCGTCGTGGACAACGACGGCGACGGGTCGTGCTCGCGCTCGCTGGCGGCGGGCCGCTCGCGGGCGACGCTCCTGAAGATGCGGTCGAACCGCGGGTTCGCGGGCGGCTGCAACGCCGGCATCCACGAATCGCTGCGGCACGGGGCCGACCTGGTCGTGCTGTTGAACAGCGACGCGGTCGTGGCGCCCGACACGGTGGAGCGCCTCGAGGCGGCGTTCGCGGCCGATCCCCTCGCGGGCATCGCGGCGCCGCTCGTCGTCTCGCGAGCCGATCCCGGAACGATCGCCTCGGCGGGCATCCGGTTCTCCCCGGTCTCCGGGAGGATGAGGCAGGAGAGAGCCGGGGAGGCGTTCGACAGGATGGGCGGCGCCCCGGCCCGCGTGGCGGCTGTGAGCGGCGCCGTCATGCTGATCAGGCGCGCCGTCTTCGAGCAGGCAGGGCTCTTCGACGAGCGCTACTTCTACTCGTTCGAGGACATCGAGTTCTGCTGGCGCGCGGCCCGCGCCGGGTGGGGAACGCTGCTCGTGCCGTCGGCGCTCGCCTGGCACGAGGGGCACCGGTCGATCGGGCCGCGGTCGGCCGCCCGCCTCTACTTCGCGTCGCGCAACCACCTGCTGCTCGCCCGCTCGGTTGCGCCCGTATCGCCCCCGGTGTCGTGGCTCCGCGGCACTTCCATCGTCCTCCTCAACGCAGCGCACGCTGCCCGCACACCGGGCGTCGGGATTTGGCGAGGCCTGCTCGCCGTCGCCGACGGGACGCGCGATCACCTGCGCGGGCGCTACGGCCCCGCGCCGCGCGAGAAAGCCTGGCGGTAGGACGGACGTTCACACAGAAGCACGGAATGCAGAGGGGTCAGAGGTCAGATCGTGCAGGGGTGCAGAAGGCCTGCCGTGCCGCAGCCGCGCACCGCGCGGCGAAGGCGGGTGCAGTACTGATGGTGCCGGGAGTGCTGGTGTGGAGAGTGCCACGCCAGCATCCCCACGCGAGATCTCTGCGTACGCCTCCGTGTCTCTGTTCCTCTGTGGTGAACGTGGACAAGCCGTTACGTCTGTTACGTACGGTTCGGCGCAGAGAGCGCGCGAGCCGTTATACTCTCGCGCGTGAAGGTGCTGGTGCTGGTTCCCGCGCGCAACGAGGCTCGCAGCCTCCCCCACCTGGTCCAGGTGCTGCGTGCCGAGTTGGCGGACGCCGGCATTCTCGTGGTGGACGACGCGTCCACCGACACCACGCGCCAGCTGCTGTCCGAGCTCGGTGTCGAGTGGCTCACCCTCTGCGAGCACACGGGCGTCGGGGGGGCGATCCGCGCCGGCCTGCGCTACGCGCTTGCGCAGGGCTACGACGCCGTGGTGCGGGTGGACGGCGACGGCCAGCACCCGGCCGACCAGATCGAGCAAGTGCTCGCGCCGATCCGCGACGGCCACGCCGACGCGGTTGTCGGATCGCGGTATCGCCAGCCGTCCGGCTACCGGGCGCCTGGCTGGCGCCGGGTCGCGCAGCGCGCGCTCGCCGCCTGGGTAAGCGCCGCGATCGGTCAGCGCATCACCGACCCCACGTCGGGCTTCTGGGCGTTCGGACCGCGGGCCCTCCGGCTGCTCGCGTTCCACCACCCGACCGGCTACCCGGAACCCGAGCTACTGCTCCTGCTGGCCCACAACGGCCTGCGCGTGTCGGAAGTCGCGATCGAGATGCGCCAACGCCTCGCCGGCCGCTCCTCGCTGACCGCGGCTCGCGTCGGCGCCATTGCCGGACGCACGGCGCTGGCGCTGCTGATCCTGCCCCTGAGGAGGACGGTGCCCGATGGCGATGACTAACCCGATCCAGGTGATAGCCGTCGCTGTAAGCCTCGCGCTCGTCGCGCTGGTCATCGAGCTGGTGCGCCGCGGGAAGCTGACCGAGGAGTACTCGCTCATCTGGCTCGTCTGCGGCGCGGCGCTGCTCGTGCTGTCGTTCTGGAAGAACATCCTCGACGTGTCGGCGCGCTGGCTCGGCATCCATTACCCGCCCGCGGTGCTGCTGCTCGTCGTTGTCTTCTTCGGGTTCGTCGCCTCGCTCTACTTCTCGGTGGTCATCTCCGGGCAGCGGCGCCGGATCGAGCGCCTGATCGAGGAGGCGGCGCTCATCGACGCCCGCGTGCGCGAGCTCGAGGCGCAAGTCGGCAAGCGGGAGGACGCGTATTTTGCCCGCCGGTCGTAGGCAGCCGCCTGCCCTGCTGGCACCTACCTTCTCATGCTGTGCTCGGGCCGCGGGGTCTTGCCGAGCAGACGACGGGACGCCCATGCCAAAACCGCGAAGACCCAGGCGACATCGCGGGCGAGGTGGAACGGTACGAACCAGAGGCCGGCGGCGTCCTTGTGCCTCGACGCCGCGCGGATGCCGGCCACGAGCCGCTCGAGCGCGAGCCCCACGACGATGACCAACGCCAGCCATCCCGCCAGCGCGACCGGCCGCACCCACGCAAGCGAGGCCAGCCAGCCGACGGCGAGGCAGAGCGCCGCAAGCATCAGCGGTCCGTGCACCATCATCGCGGCCGGTGAGACGCTGTCGCCGCCGGCACGCCGCGGGTGCTTCGCCAGCAGGTCGAGCCGCCCGTAGCCGAAGCCGTACTGCTGGCGGAGGTACTCCGGCAGCGATTCCTTCCAGTGGTGAACCGCCTTTGCCTCGGGGCAGTAGCGAAGCTCGTAGCCGGCACCGGCAAGGCGATAGCTCATGTCGTTGTCGGCCCCGTAGCCGAACGACTCGTCGAAGAAGAGCCCCACCTGGCGCAGCGCCTCCACCCGGTACGCCGAGTTCCCGGTGCACACGTGGCTCGTGGCGGCCCCGCCCATCCTGTCGTAGCGGTCGGCGAGGTCGAGCCCCATCACGCGCGCCGCCAGCGTGGCACCCTGCCGGGTGACGAACGTCCCCTGCACCGCGGCCACGCCAGGCTCGTCGAGCGCGGCGACGATTGCCTGCAGCCACCCCGGCTGCAGCACCACGTCCTGGTCAACGAGACAGACGATGGAGTGGCTTGCAGCCCTCAGCCCGGCGTTCACCGCAGCCGGGTGGCCCCGCCCGTCCAGCCGGATCACCTGGATGCCCTTTCGCTGGGACCACCTCTCGAGGATTGCCGGCGACGAGTCGGTGCTCCCGTCGTCCACGGCAATGACCTCGGAGGGCCAGCCGCCGCGCTCGGCGTCGATCGCCTCGAGCACCTGCTCGAGCCAGAGCTCGCCGTTGTGCACGGCAACGATGAAAGCCACCGCGGACCGCGGGCGGGCATCTGCCTCCGCTCGTTCGAACTTCGGCGCGGCCGGGGGAATGTCCACTTCCACCGACGCAGTGACGCCCGCGGACACACACGCCTCGGCCGGTTTGGCCTCCACCGATGCTGGAGAGGGGTCGGCGGCCGGGTGACGCGCCGCTTCGGCCGCGGCCTCCCGGTAGACCGGCTCGAGACTCGACCAGACGGCGTCGGGATGGAAGCGCTTCGATGCAGTCTTCCCTGCCTGGCGAGCAACCGCCTTCCATACCGGAAGCCGGGCGAGCATGCGATCGAGGGCCGCGGCCAGGGCGCCCGCGTCGCCCGCCTTCACGAGCAGCCCGCCCTCGACCGACCCGATCACCTCGGCGCACCCGGCATCGTCGCCGACGATGACCGGCGTCCCGGCCTGCAGCGCCTCGAGGGCTGACAAGCCGAAGGCTTCGTCGCGCGAGGCATAGACCGCCACGTCGGCCGCCGCCAGCGCGGCGAAACGGTCGTCACCGGTGAGAACGCCGACGAAGCGGGTGCGATCGCGCAGCCCCAGCCGCTCGACCGCCTGGCGGGCCGCGGCCCACGCTCCCCCGTCGGCTCCAGCGAAGACGACCTGAACCGGGCGACGGAGCGAAGAAGCCGCCTCGGCCAGCATCTCGGGGTGCTTTCGGGGGGTCAGGACGCCGAGAAACAGGATGAGGGGGTCGGCCGAGAGGCCGAAGCGCCGACGGAAGGCGGCTCCTTCGGGCAGCGGCTCGGGGGCCGGTGCCAGCGGGTTGGGCACCAGGCGGCAGCGGCCGGGCGCAACCAGGCCGGCCTCGAGCTGCCGCCGCTCCCACTCGGACACCGCGATGACAGCTGCCGCGTCTTCGAGCAGGCGGCGGGCGAACAACGCATCGAACAGCCACTTGGCCGCCCGCCGCCGCTCGATCCGCCGCGCCGTCCCGGTCGGCTGTACAACGTACGGCATGCCGGCGTGGCGCAGGACCCGGGCCGCAAGTGCCGCCGGCAGGTTGGGGCATGCGTGGAGGTGGGCCACGTCGAAGTCGCCCGCGAGGCGGCGCAGGAACCTGCCGAGCCCCAGCGGCTGGTAGTACTGCCACCGGTTGGCGAGCCGGTTGGAAAGGTTCGGGAAGACGAACGTCTCGATCCCGTCGTCGAGCCGCTCGCTCCAAGCGCGCAGGGGCAGGCGCGGCGGGCGGGCGGCGCCGGGCGGCGCCAGGCGCGATGCGGCGTCACACACGTCGGTCGTGGCGATCGTGACGCGATGGCCGCTGCGAGCTTGCGCGTGCGCGAGCGAGGCGAGCACGCGGGGAATGCCGCCGTACGCCCAGGCGCGCTCCGAGTAGGGCGCGACGTGCAGGATCCTCAGCCGCGGCATCGCCGTTATACTAAGCGCGCCCCGGCCCAGATGCGACAGAATCGCTGGCTTCCGATCGTGCTCAGCGCCGGGGCCGCGGCCCTGGCAAGCGTCGGGTACCTCGACGCGCTCGACAACCCCGTCGTCTGGGGCG
>JARKSS010000495.1 GCA_029974175.1 Vicinamibacterales bacterium | reverse complement strand
AACCACGAGACCCGGGTCGAGGAGGACAACTGGGAAAGCCCGACCCCGGGCGCCTGGGGGATCGCGTGGCAGGTGATGCTAGACGGCCTCGAGATCACCCAGTTCAACTACTTCCAGCAGATGGGAGGCCTCGACCTGGCGCCGATCGCCGTGGAGATCACCTACGGCCTCGAGCGCATCGCCATGTTCCTGCAGCGCGTGGACAACGTCTACGACTTGCAGTGGGCGCCAGGGGTGACCTACGGCGATGTCCGGCTGCGCGACGAGGTCGAACAATCCAAGTACGCGTTCGCGCAGGTGGACATGCCGCGCGACGAGTTCGTCGCGCTCCACCGCGACCTGTTCGACCGCCACCACGACTTCGCGCGCCGGTTGCTGGCGTCGAACCTGATCCTCCCCGCGTACGAGCAGTGCCTGAAGTGCTCCCACATCTTCAACCTCCTGGACTCGTCCGGCGGCGTCGGCGTCACCGAGCGCACCGCGTACATCCTCAAGGTCAGGGAACTCGCGGTAGGCGTCGCGCAGGCGTACCTCCGCGAGCAGGCGGCGAGCGCCGCCGGGGACGTGGAGGCCTGAAGGCGTGGACCGCGAGCTGCTGATCGAGATCGGGACCGAGGAGCTGCCCGCCTCGTGGCTGCTGCCGCTGACGCGGCAGCTGGGCGAGGTGCTGGCCGCGCGCCTCATCGCGCTGCGGCTGCCTCCCGACGGCCCCCCCGAAACCTACAGCACGCCCCGGCGCCTGACGGCGCGCGTGGCCCGGATCCCCGAGCGCCAGGGGGACATCGAGGAGCTGATTGCCGGTCCTGCCGTCGCCGCCTCGTTCGGTCCCGACGGGACCCCGACGCCGGCCGCCGCGGGGTTCGCTCGCAAGCACGGTGTCGAGGTGGCGGCGCTCGAGCGGATCGAGACCCCCCGGGGCGCCTACCTGGCCTTCCGGCGGCACCAGCGGGGGCGCGCGGCTGCCGACGTGCTGCCCGACGTGCTGCCGGGCGTCCTGCGGGAGCTGTCCTTCCCCCGCTCGATGCGGTGGGACGCCATGCTCGACGACGGCCGCGGCGAGCTGACCTTCGGGCGGCCGATTCGCTGGATCCTGTTCCTCTACGGCGGGCGCGTGGTCCCCTTCACGATCCGGCGCACCGAGCTGGCGCAGTCGGGCGCGGTGCAGGAGGTCCGCTCGGCGGCGGTGACCTACGGCCACCGCTTCCTCGCCACGACCGGGCGTGCCGGCCGCGCCATCAAGGTGCGCACCTTCGACGAGTACCGCGCCCGCCTGCTCGAGAACTTCGTCATCCTCGACCGCGGCGAGCGCCACGACAAGATCGCGCGGGAGCTGGACGCGCACGCGCAGCGTCTCGGAGGACGCGTCAGCACCGCGGCGGGCGCGCAGTCGCGGCTGCTCGAGGAGGTGCCCGACCTGGTGGAGTACCCGGCGGTGGTCGCCGGCACCTTCGCGCCCGAGTTCCTCACCCTCCCCGAGGAAGTGCTGGCGACAACGATGATTCACCACCAGCACTTCTTCCCGGTGGTGA
>JARKSS010000494.1 GCA_029974175.1 Vicinamibacterales bacterium | reverse complement strand
CTGCGGCCCGGCGACCTGTTCATCGCGATTCGCGGCGACCGGCTCGACGGGCACGCCTTCGTGACGCCGGCGCTGGCGTCTGGCGCTTGTGGGGCGGTGGTGATGCAGGCGCCGCCCGGGCTGACGCCCGAGATGCTCGGCGACCGCCTGCTGATCGCGGTGCCTGATACCGTCGTCGGGCTCCAGGCGCTGGCCCGGAGCATCCGGCGCCGATCGGGTGCCCGGGTCGTCGCCGTGACGGGGAGCGCGGGGAAGACCACGACCAAGGAGATGATCGCGGCGTTCCTGTCGTCGTCGGGGCGGGTGATGCGGTCGCCGGGCAACCTGAACAACCACATCGGCCTGCCGCTCTCGCTCCTCGAGCTGCGCCATGGCTTTGATGCCGCCGTCGTCGAGCTGGGCATGAACCACGCCGGCGAGATCAGCCGTCTCGTTTCGATCGCCGAGCCGGACGTGCGGGTATGGACCAACGTGGCCGAGGTCCACACCGAGTTCTTCCCGTCGATCGACGCGATTGCCGACGCGAAGGCCGAGGTGCTGGACGGGGCGACCGCCCACACGCTGCTGGTTGCCAACGCCGACGACCCGCTGGTCGCGGCACGGATCGGCTCCTTCCCCGGCCGGACGGTGACCTTCGGGTTCTCGGCGGCGGCCAGTGTCCGCGCCGAGCAGGTCGAAGATCTCGGGCTTGCCGGCATGCGGGCACGCGTCACGACGCCCTGGGGCGAGTCGGCGTGGAGCGTGCCGCTCCCGGGGCGGAACAACCTGCTGAACTCGCTGGCAGCCGCCGCGGTCGGGCTCGAGTTCGGCGTGCCACTGGCGGCGATGGCTGACGCCGCGTCGGGCCTGGCACCCGCCACGCATCGCGGCGAGCTGGTGCGGCTCTCCCGCGGGATCGTCGTGCTGGACGACTCGTACAACTCGAACCCCCGGGCCCTCGAGGCCGCGCTCCAGGTGCTGGCGTCGGATCGAACGGCTCCCCGCCGGGGAGCCGTGCTCGGCGAGATGCTGGAGCTCGGCGAGCGGAGCACCGCCCTGCACGAACGCTGCGGCCGCGCGGCGGCGGCAGCGGGCCTCGCCTGGCTGATCACGGTTGGCGGCGAGCCGGCGCGGGCCTTGGGCCGTGCCGCGGCGCCAGGCCTGCCTCCGGGCGCTGTCCAGCATGCGGCCACCAGCGACGAGGCCGCGGAGCTGGCCGTCCGGCGCGTCGAAGGCGGCGACCTGGTGCTGGTGAAGGGTTCGCGCGGGATTGCGACCGAGCGGGTGGTCGAGCGCCTGCGGGCGGAGTTCGCCTGATGCTGCTCGACCTGCTCTACCCGTGGCATGGCGACTGGCCGATCCTGAACGTGGTTCGCTACATCACCTTCAGGACCGCCGCAGCCAGCCTGACCGCGCTCGCGATCGGCCTGGTGCTGGGCCCGTGGCTGATCCGGACCCTGCGCGACTTCCAGGTCGGCCAGGTGATCCGGCACGAGGGGCCGGCTACGCACCGCGCCAAGGCGGGCACACCCACGATGGGCGGGCTGCTGATCCTGGCTTCGGCGCTGGTGCCGACGCTGCTCTGGGCCGACCTGTCGAACGTGAACGTGTGGCTGGCGGTGGTGACGACGGCGGCGTTTGGTGCGGTGGGGTTCGCGGACGACTACCTGAAGATCGTCCGTCATTCACACCACGGCCTCCGCCCCGTCTACAAGCTGGCGTGGCAGGTGCTGATTGCCGCCGCGATCGGGGTGGTGCTGCTCGAGCTGGACCGCCGGAACCTGTACACCACCCGGCTGATCTTCCCCTTTTTCAAGGGGCTGATCCCGGACCTCGGGTGGGGGTACGCCGTGTTCGCGGTCGTCGTGCTGGTGGGGGCGTCCAACGCGGTCAACCTCACCGATGGCCTCGACGGCCTCGCGATCAGCACGTTCACGATCGCGGCCGCGACCTTCACGGCGTTGGCGTACGTGACGGGCCACCGGGTGTTCGCGGAATACCTCCTGCTGGTTCGCCTGCCCGAGGCCGGCGAGCTGACGGTCTTCTGCGGGTCGCTGGTCGGCGCGGGCCTGGCGTTCCTCTGGTACAACGCCCACCCCGCCGAGGTGTTCATGGGGGATGTCGGGTCGCTTGCGCTCGGCTCGGCGCTCGGAACCGTGGCGATCCTCGTGAAGCAAGAGCTGCTGTTGGTGATCGTGGGCGGCGTGTTCGTGATGGAGGCCCTGTCGGTGATCGCGCAGGTGGCGGCGTTCCGGCTGACCGGGCGCCGGGTGTTCCGGATGGCGCCGCTCCACCACCATTTCGAGATGATCGGGTGGCAGGAAACCAAGGTGATGACGCGCTTCGTGATCCTGGCGATCGTGTGCGCGCTCTTCAGCCTCACGTCGTTGAAGCTCAGGTAGACGATGAGCGAGCTCGAGATCGACGGCCGGCGGATCGTGGTGGTGGGGGCGGCCCGCAGCGGCCTCGCCGCCGCCGAGCTGCTGGCCCGCCGGGGAGGCCGCGTCACCCTCGCCGATGTCAAGCACGAGCTGCCGGAGGCGGCAAGGCTCGAAGCGCTCGGGATCGCCTGCGCCCTCGGGCCGCACGACCCGCGCCTGTTTGCGAGCGCCGACCTGATCGTCCTGAGCCCGGGCGTCCCCTTGCACCAGCCGGCCCTCGACCGGGCGCGGCGCGCGCGGGTGCCCGTCCTCGGCGAGGTGGAGATGGCGTCGCGGCTCCTGCGCGGGCGGATCATCGCCATCACCGGCACGAAAGGGAAGTCCACGACGACGACGCTGGTCGGCGAGGTGCTGCGGTCGGCGGGTCTTCCGGCCCGCGTCTCGGGAAACATCGGCGCGCCCCTGAGCGCCGAGGTCGAGGGTTCGACTCCCGAGTCGATCCACGTCGTCGAGGTCAGCAGCTTCCAGCTGGAGACGACCTCGACGTTCCACCCGTGGATCGCGGCGCTGCTGAACCTCTCGGCCGATCACCTGGACCGCCACGCGAACCTCCAGGAGTACTCGGCGGCCAAGGCCCGGATCTTCGCGAACCAGGGGCCCGGCGATTACGTGGTGGTGAACGCCGACGACGCGCCGGCGATGAAGCTGGCCGCGCGCAAGGCGCGCGCGCCGCGCCGGATGTTCTCGGTGGAGCGGGTGCTCGACGAGGGCGTCTTCGTGCGCGAGGGCTGGCTCGTCGAGCGCGAGGCCGGGGGCGGCGAGGTTCCCCTGCTCCCGGTGTCCGAGGTGAAGCTGATCGGCCGGCACCTGCTGAGCGACGTGGCGGCGGCTGCCGCGATCGCGCGGATCGCGGGCGCCGCGAAGGAGGCGGTGCGAAGCGCGGCGGGGTCGTTCACCGGGCTGGAGCACGCGCTCGAACCGGTGATGACGGTGGCGGGCATCCGCTTCGTCAACGACTCGAAGGCGACCAACGTCGAGGCGGCGCGCAGGGCAATCGAGAGCTTCGACGGCCCGCTGGTGCCGATCATCGGCGGCCGCTTCAAGGGAGGCGACCTGCGCGATCTCGTCCCGGCGCTGGCCGGGCGGGCCAAGGCGGTGGTGGCCATCGGCGAGGCGAGGCCCGTGGTGCACCAGGCGCTCGAGGGGGCCGTGGCGGTCGTGGAGGCGGTGTCGATGGCCGAGGCGGTGCGTGCGGCGCTGGCCGCGTCCCCGCCGGGGGGGACCGTGCTGCTGGCCCCTGCCTGCTCGAGCTTCGACATGTTCCGCGACTACGCCGATCGGGGGCGCGCTTTCAAGCGCGAGGTGGCACGGCTTGCCGATGAACTCGATTCGGGG
>JARKSS010000493.1 GCA_029974175.1 Vicinamibacterales bacterium | reverse complement strand
TGTTGAAGTATTGAGAATTGACACCGCTCCCACCCCCGTCCAGACTCTGCTCGGAAGTCCTTCCCTCTCAGGCAGTTCGTCGGCGACGCTCGGTTCCTTCGCGGCGCGGTCCGTGTTCGCAGGGCGTGCCTTCGGCGGTGGTGACCGGCATCGGCGCGGTGGGTGGGACAAGCCTTCTTCGATACCTCTTTCTTCTTCCCCACCCCTCTCCCGGCACCCCTCCTGGTACTTGCCCGTCGCTTGGTGAGCGAAGCGGAGCCCGGTGTGCGCGAGCCCCGGACTCCCCGGCCTGCGTGCGGTTGGCCCTGCTCGCGCTGTCAGAACCGGCTGAATCCCGTGCGACAGCCCGCCGCGGGGTCAACTGAGATGAGCGCCGGAATCAGGCGGAGGGAGTCGCTCATGGACGAGGTGGCGAAGAAGGCCTCCGAGGGCTCTCCGGCGGCGCGCATCGGCGTCTTTGTCTGCCACTGCGGCGGCAACATCTCTGACGTGGTGGACGTCCGGAGGGTGGCCGAACAGGCGGCTGGCGACGGGGTCGTCTTCTCCAATACCCACATGTTCATGTGCTCCGACCCTGGCCAGGCGCTCATCGAGCAGAAGGTGAAGGAGCACGAGCTGAACCGGGTGGTGGTGGCGGCCTGCTCGCCGACGCTCCACCAGTTGACGTTCCGCCGGACGCTCGAGCGGGCGCGCTTGAACCAGTACCTGTTCGAGCACGTGAACGTGCGCGAGCAGGTGTCCTGGGTGATCGAGGACACGGAGCACGCGACGAGGAAGGCGACGCGCCTGGTGCAGGCAGCCGTGGCGCGCTCGCGGCACCTGGTCCCGCTTGCCAGGCGGCGCATCCCGATCTACCCCGCCGCGCTCGTGATCGGCGGCGGCATTGCCGGCCTGGTGGCCACCCGTGACCTCGCCCAGCGCGGCATGAGGGTGACGCTGGTCGAGAACCGCCCCTTTCTCGGCGGCCGGATGGCGCAGCTGAACACGCTGTTCCCCACGGGCGAGCGGGCGCGCGACCTGCTCGCGCGGGTGATTCGCGACGTCGCGCACCACCCGCGCGTCACGCTCCTCACCAACGCGCACGTCATCGACTCGGAGGGCGTCGTCGGCGACTTTCGCACCCGCGTGCGGATCGAACCGCGCGGCGTCGACGAGCGCCTGGCGTACCCCGGCAACGCGATTGCGGCCTGCCCCGAAGAGACGATCAGCAATTTCGACTTCGGCTTGAGCCGCCGCAAGGCGATCTACATGGCGCACCCGGGCTGCTACCCGCCGGTGCCCGCCATCGACTGGCACAGCTGCACCAGGTGCGGCAAGTGTGTCTCGGCGGTCGGCGGCAAGGGGATCGACCTGAATGCCAAGCCCCGCGAGATCGAGCTGCGCACGGGCGCGATTGTCCTCGCCACCGGGTACGACCCCTACGAGCCGATGTACGGCGAGTTCGGCTACGGCATCTTCCCGCGCGTCATCACGCTGCAGCAGCTGAACCGGATGCTCGACCCCGAGGGGCCGACAGGCGGCCAGGTACTGGTGGACGGCAAGCCGCCGCGCCAGGTGGCGTTCATCCACTGTGTCGGGGCGCGCCAGGTGGAAGGGGTTCACCAGCCGGGCGCCGACGGGCGCGTGCACGACTACTGTGCGCGCACCTGCTGCACGGCGGCGCTGCACGCCGCGCTCGAGATCAAGGATCGATGCCCCTCGGCACTGGTCACCAGCTTCTACCAGGACATCCGCACCTACGGGCGCGGCCACGAGGACTACTACGAGCAGGCATCGGCCCGCGGCGTGCTCTTCATCCGCTACGACTCCACCAAGCCGCCGCGCGTGCTCAAGGATCCGCGGGGAGAGTGGCCGCTCACCGTGCGCGCGGCCGACCTGCTCACGGCAGGTCTCGATGTCGAGGTCCCCGCCGATCTCGTCGTCCTTGCCACCGGCGTCGTCCCGCACGACATCAGCGAGCTGGTGACGATGTACAGCTGCGCCGTGGGGTACGACAGCTTCCTGCTGGAAGTCCACCCGAAGCTGCGCCCGGTGGAGCTGGCGGTATCGGGCGTCTTCCTCGCGGGCTGCTGCCAGGGGCCGATGGACGTGACCGAGTGCACGGCTGCAGCGTCGGCCGCGGCGTCGAAGGCGGCGGCGCTCATCGCGCAGGGGCAGGTGGAGATGGACCCGTTCGTCGCCCAGGTGGACGAGCAGCTGTGCACCGGCTGCGCCACCTGCCTGGGTGTCTGCCCGTACGAAGCGATCAGCCGCGACGCGGGGCGCCGCCTCGCGGTGGTGAGCGAGGCGCTCTGCACCGGGTGCGGCACCTGCGCCGCCTGCTGCCCGAGCAACGCCATCCAGCAGGCGGGGTTCAACGACCGCCAGGTGGCGGCGGAGCTGGCGGCGCTGCTTGCCTAGGGGGTCTCCCCATGTCGCATGACGACGAGTACGACGACCGTCGGACGGAGCCGGCGCCACCCTCCCGATCGTGGGAGCCGCGCATCATCGCGTTCCTCTGCTACTGGTGCTCCTACACCGGCGCCGACAACGCCGGCACCGCCCGGATGAAGTACCCGCCCAACGCCGACATCGTCCGTGTGATGTGCTCGGGCCGGATCGATCCCGAGTTGGTGGTGGCGGCCTTCGCGGGCGGAGCCGACGGGGTGATGGTGTGCGGCTGCCATATCGGCGACTGCCACTACATCGAGGGAAACCACAAGACAATGGCGCGCGTGCCGCTGCTGCGGCGAGTGCTCGAGGAGTTCGACATCGAGCCAGGGCGGCTGATTCACGAGTGGGTCAGCGCGGCCGAGGGAGACAAGTTCGCGCGGCTCGTGCGGCAGGCCACCGAGCAGGTGCGCGCGCTCGGCCCGCTGCGGTGGCCCGAGCGGCTGCGGGCGCGAGAGGTCGCGCCGCGTCCGCTCGAAGCGCTGGGGGGAGATCAGCCATGGTGAGGTCCACGCCTGGCCGCGCAAGCCCGCTGAAGGTTGCCATGTACTGGGCGTCGAGCTGCGGCGGCTGTGACATCTCGCTGCTCGAGATCGGTCCCCGCCTGCTCCAGCTCATGGACATGGCCGACGTCGTGTTCTGGCCGTGCGCAACCGATTTCAAGTACGCCGACGTGGCCGGCTACGCGGACGGGTACATCGACGTGTGCCTGTTCAACGGGGGAATCCGCAGCACCGAGCACGAGGAGGTGGCGCGCCTGCTGCGCGCGAAGAGCCGGACCCTGGTGGCCTACGGAGCGTGCGCCTCGGAGGGCGGCATTCCGGCCCTCGCCAATCTGTCTCCGCCCAACGGACTGTTCGAAACCGTCTACGGGTCGAATCCCTCGCTTCACAACCCGTCGCACATCGTGCCGCAGACCCGGGTTGCCACAGAGTTCGGCGAGCTGGAACTGCCGCGGCAGCTCGATCACGTGCTGCGCCTGCGGGACGTGGTCGAGGTGGACTACGTGATCCCCGGCTGCCCGCCGCAAGCCGACCAGGTGTGGTCGGTCATCGAGCTGGTGGCCTCGGGAGGCGTGCCCGCGCGCAACCGCGCCCTGAAGGTGGGATGCGGTCACAAGTCGGTCTGCGACGAGTGCCCGCGGGAAAAGCGGAGGATGAAGATCGACTCGTTCAAGCGGCCGCACCTGGCAATCCCCGAGGCCGGGTGGTGCCTGCTGGAGCAGGGGTTCGTCTGCTCGGGACCGGCCACCCGCAGCGGCTGCGGCGCACTCTGCATCACGGCGGGGCAGGCGTGCCGCGGGTGCTACGGCCCGACGGCGGGGGCGGGTGACCAGGGCCTCGCGCTGGTGACCGCCATCGGCTCGAACCTGGCGGCCCGGGACGAGGCGCGGGCGCGCGAGCAGGTGGCCGAGATTGCCGACCCGGCGGGCACCTTCTACCGGTTCAGTGTTGCGGGCAGCCTCCTCCACGGGCGCCGGGAGCCACTGCAATGACTACGTCCCACGCCGCCGCCGCGCCCGGCTACCGGCGCGTCCGCATCGACCCGGTCACCAGGCTCGAGGGGCACGGGAAGATCGACATCTTCCTCGACGAGGCCGGCGAGGTTGCCGACTGCTGCTTCCAGGTGCCCGAGCTGCGAGGGTTCGAGCGCTTCTGCCAGGGACGTCCCGTCGAGGAGATGCCGCGGATCACCGCGCGCATCTGCGGCGTCTGTCCCGAGGCGCACATGATGGCCGCGGCCAAGGCGTGCGACGCGGTTTACAGGGTGACGCTCCCGTTGACCGCGCGGCTGCTTCGCGAGCTGCAGTACAGCATCTTCTTCGTCACCGACCACGCCACCCACTTCTACGCGCTGGCCGCTCCCGACTTCATCCTCGGTCCCGACGCGAGCCCGGCCGACCGGAATCTGCTCGGGATCATCCGGAAGCTGGGCGTGGAGGTCGGGAGCAAGGTCATCCAGTGCCGCCAGTGGGGGCACGAGGCGGCGGCAATCTTCGGCGGCAAGCCGGTCATCCCCGTCAACGCCATCCCGGGCGGAATGAGCAAGCCGATCACCGGGGACGAGCGGCGCCGGCTCGAGGAGATTGCCGCCTTCCAGCTCGAGTTCGCCAAGTTCACCCTGAAGCTGTTCCACGACGTCGTCCTCGGGAACCCGGCCTATCTCGACCTGATCCTCAGCGGGCCCTACTACCACGAGACCCACTCGATGGGGCTGGTGGACGAGCGCAACCGGCTGAACTTCTACGACGGGCAGGTGAGGGTGGTGGACATCCAGGGTTTCGAGGTGTGCAAGTACGCGCCGCGTGACTACTCGAAGCACATCGCCGAGCACGTCGAGCCGTGGACCTACCTCAAGTTCCCGTTCCTGACCGCCATCGGGTGGAAGGGGTTCGTGGACGGCCAGGCTTCGGGCGTCTACCGCGCCACGCCGCAGTCGCGCCTGAATGCCGCCGACTCGATGGCGACGCCGCTGGCGCAGGAGGCGTACGAAGAGTACTTCGAGAGGCTGACGGGCGACGCAAGCGGCCGCAGGATGGTGCACCACACGCTGGCGATCCACTGGGCCCGGGTGATCGAGATGGTGCAGGCTGCCGAGCGCGCCCTCGAACTGGTGCGCCATCCGGAGATCGCCAACCCGGAGAAGTACCGGGTCGTGCCGACCGAGCCGCCGGGCGAGGGGGTGGGAATCGTCGAGGCGCCCCGCGGCACGTTGACGCACCACTACGTCACCGACGAGAACGGCCTGGTCAGGAAGGCCAACCTGATCGTGGGAACGACCAACAACCACGCCGCCATCTGCCTGTCGATTAAGAAGGCGGCGCAGGGGGTGATTCGCCGGGGCGTCCCGCTGACCGAGGGCATGCTCAACCGGATCGAGATGGCCTTCCGGGCTTACGACCCCTGCTTCGGCTGCGCGACGCACGGCGTGTTCGGGCGGCCACCGCTGCAAATTCGGGTGCACGGGGCCGTACCGGAAGTGTGAAGAAGACAGCACGCTTGGTACGGCCCCACGTGGCGTGACGGGGAGGGCCCGAGATGCCTTACATACACGACCGCTACGACGCGCTCGTCATCGGCGGCGGGATCGCCGGGATGCAGGCCGCCCTCGACCTCGGCGAGCAGGGGTTCGACGTCCTCCTCGTCGAGAAGGGCCCCTCCATCGGCGGCGTCATGGTCGGGCTCAACAAGGTCTTCCCCACCCTCGACTGCTCGAGCTGCATCTGCACCCCGCGCATGGCCGAGTCGGCCCACCACCCCCGCATCCGCCTTCAGACCTACACCGAGGTACAGGCCGTGCGCCGCGACGGCGCGGGCTTCGCAGTGGAACTGCTGAAGAAGCCGCGCTACCTGGACGAGACCGCCTGCATCGGGTGCGGCGAGTGCGAGCTGGCCTGCCCGATCGAGGTGCCCCACGAGTTCGACTACGGCCTCGGCGCCCGCCGGGCCATCTACATCCCGCACGGCAACGCGATTCCCCAGAAGGCGGTGCTGTCGGTCGAAGACTGCGTCTTCTGCGGGAAGTGCGAAAAGGTGTGCCCGGCCGACTGCATGGACTTCACGCAGCTGCCCGAGCGGGTCACCACGATGGTCGGCGCGGTGATCGTCGCCACCGGCCTCGAGATCACGCCGATGGACGCCAAGCCGCATTACGGCCGCGGCCTGATCCCCAACGTGATGAGCCCGCTGGCCATGGAGCGCATCCAGTCGAGCAACGGCCCGTACGGGCGCGTCCTGCGCCCCGCCGACGGCAAGGTCCCCCGGTCGATCGCCTACGTGCAGTGCGCGGGCAGCCGCGACCGCTCGATCGGCATTCCCTACTGTTCGCGCGTCTGCTGCATGTACGCCCTGAAGCAGGCGCTGCTGCTGCGCCACTACATCCACGACGTCGAGGTGACGCTCTACTACATGGACATCCGCGCCTTCGGCAAGGGCTACGAGCAGTTCTACCGCCGCGCCCTCGCCGAAGGCGTGAAGGTGGTCAAGGGCAAGGTCGGGCGGATCACCGAGCTCGAGAACTACGACCTGTCGCTGCGCGTCGAGCTGCTCGACGAGGACCAGCGGCTCGTCGAGCGGCGGCACGAGCTGGTCGTCCTCTCGCAGGGGCTGATTCCCGCGTGGCATCCCTCGGCAATCCTCGGCATCGAGGAGGCAGACGACCACTTCATCAAGGCGCCCGACCTGAAGGTTGCCCCTTCGGTCACGACGGTGGCCGGCACCTTCGCGGCCGGCGTCGCGGCCGGTCCGAAAGACATTCCCGACGCGATCGTCGAGGCCGGCGATGCCGCGATGGCTGCCGCCAACTACCTTGCGGCCATGGGGTGGAACGGCACGGCGGCGCGCGTCCCGGTGCCGGCCTGACGGGAGAACGTATGGACGAACAGCCGACGCCCCGGCCTCAGCGCCCCATCGAGATCCTGCGCGCCCGCCACGGCGGGATCTCGAAGGAGCTGAAGGAATACTTCAACGAGCGCCAGCGCCTGAAGAAAGCCATCCGGGCGGCGCTCGCCGAAGGTCCCCGGTCGGTTCCCGAGATCGCCCGCGCCTGCGGGATCCCGCCGCCCAAGGCCATGTGGCACGTGATGGCGATGCGCCGGTACGGCGAGGTGGTCGAGGCCGGCGAACGCGACGACTACGTGCTCTATGCGTTGAAGTCGAAGGGAGCCTAGGCCATGGAGTACCGCGTCAACCTCGCGCTCCCGGCCGAGCTGAACCGGTTCGAGGAGGCCGGGCTCAACATCGCCAAGTGCTTCAACTGCGGCACCTGCACGGCCATGTGCTCGCTGACCGAGGGCGAGCGCAGCTTCCCGCGGCGGATGATCCGCTATGCCCAGCTCGGCCTGGAGGAGCGGCTGCTCGAATCGGCCGAGCCGTGGCTGTGCTACTACTGCGGCGAGTGCTCCAAGACGTGCCCGCGCGAAGCGCAGCCCGGCGAGCTGATGATGGCGCTGCGCCGCTGGCTGACCACCAAGTACGACTTCACCGGCCTGTCGAGGAGGCTCTATCTCTCACACGCCTGGGAGGCGGGGTTGCTTGCCGGCGTCGCGCTCCTCGTCCTCGCGCTCTTTCTCCTCCCCGGCTGGCTGGGCGTGCCGTTCGGCTTCGCGGCGATCACTCCCGAGGCCGCCGAGCATGTTCGCCTCGATCTCTTCGCGCCTAGGCACGTGATCCACATCGCGGACTGGGTGCTGGCCGCCTTCCTCCTCGTGTTCCTCGGCGTCAACGCCATCCGGATGATCTATTACGTCCGGCGTGGCCACCGCGACCGACAGACCCGGCTCTCGGACTGGCTCGGCCAGGCCCACCAGCTCATCGTGCACGGGGTGACGCAGAAGCACTGGCGCGGCTGCGAGAAAGAGGAGCGGCGGCGCTGGCTCTTTCACGTCCTGCTCGTCTCGGGCTACGCGACGATGTTCCTCCTGGTGGTCGTCTTCCTCGGCTCGTTTCAGCGCGACGACGCCGACTTCCATTGGACCGCCCTGTTCGGCTACTACGCCACCGCCACGTTGATGGGTGTGACCCTGGCCTTCATGCGCGACCGCGTGAAGAAGCGGGCCGAGATCTCGAAGTACTCGCACGTCACCGACTGGATGTTCCTCGTCCTGCTGTTTCTCACCTCGCTGTCGGGAATCCTGCTCCACCTGGCCCGCCTGCTCGACCTTCCGTGGCCGACCTACGTCCTCTACGTCGTGCACCTGATGATTGCCGTCCCGATGCTGGTCGTGGAGGTGCCCTTCGGCAAGTGGCTGCACCTGGTCTTCCGCCCGGTTTCCGAGTACCTCACGGCGGTCGCGCACGCCAGCGAGTCGCGCGGCGTCCAGAAGGCCACCGTCCGGGTCGTCCCGGCCACCCAGCGGCCATGACCCGCCGCACGCGCGTCGTCCTCGGCCTCGGAAACCCGCTGAGGGGTGACGACGGGGTGGGGCTGGCCGTCGCGGCGGCCCTCTCGCGCCTGCTCGAGCGGAAACCCATCGATGGCGTGCGGGTTGTCACCAGCGAGCGGGGCGGCCTCGAGGTGCTGCCGCTGCTGGCAGAAGCCGGTGACGCGGTCGTCGTGGACTGCCTCGAGGTCGAGGCGCCGACGCCCGGACGGGTGCACTGGCTCTCGCTGGACGGGATGCCCGGCTCGCCGCGTGTCCAGGGGGAGCATGAAGTGAGCCTTGCCGAGGTCCTGCAGATCGGGCGCGTGCTGGGCGTCGAGATGCCGGCTTCCATCGTCGTCCTCGCCATCGAGGCCCAGCCGGGCCCCGACATCGACGACCGCCTGTCGCCCGCGCTCGCCGCACGCGTGGAGCGCATCGCGGCCCTGTTGCACCAGCACCTGTCGGCCGGGGCTGGCGGGAGACCGGCTCAGGGCTCAGGGCTCGAGGCCGAGGGTTGAGCCCCCCCGGCACCCTCAGCACCGCACCGTCTTCGCCCAACGCTCGCTTCGCTCACGGCTGCGGCGGGCAAGCCCCCTGGCGCCCCCGGCACGACACCCCGTGCGGTATGATCCCCCCGCATCCCCTGGAGCCACTCTCATGAACAAGATTGCCCGCGCCCTTCTGCTGCCAGTCCTCCTCTTCACGCTCGTGTTCACCCTTGCCGCCGTCACCGTGGCGCAGGCCCAGGGGCCGGTGACCTCGCCCGAGCAGTTCTTCGGCTTCCGCATGGGAGCCGACCGCAAGATCGCCCGCTGGGACAAGCTGACCGAGTACTACGAGCTGCTCGAGAAGCAAAGCGCCGGGAAGGTGAAGGTCGTGGACATGGGGCCCACGGAAATGGGTAACCGGTTCCTGCTGGTCATCGTCACCTCGGCCGCCAACCACAAGACCCTCGAGCAGCTGCGCCAGAACACGCTGAAGCTCAGTGACCCGCGCGGGCTCACCGAGGCCGAGGCGCGGAAGATCGCCGCGGCGAGCAAGCCGATGGTGTGCATGACGATGAGCATGCACGCCACCGAGATTGGCGGGGCGCAGATGGCTCCCGAGCTGGTCTACGACCTCGTGACGCGCCAGGACGAGGAAACGCGCCGCATCCTCGACAACGTGGTGTTTCTGCTGGTGCCGTCGTTCAACCCGGACGGCCAGATCATGGTGACCGACTACTACAACGAGTATCTCGGCACCGAGTACGAGGCGGGCAGCCTCCCGTGGCTCTACCACAAGTACGTCGGCCACGACAACAACCGCGACGCCCTGACGATGAACATGAAGGAGTCGCAGTACGTCGGCCGGATTCTGTTCACCGAGTGGAAGCCGCAGGCCTACTTCGACTTCCATCACATGGGCAGCTACGGCGCGCGGATGTACTTCCCGCCGTACGCGGAACCGATCCGGCCGTTTGCCGACCCGCTGGTGTGGACCGAGTCGGCGTGGTACGGCGGCCAGATGGCGAACAAGGCCTCGGAGGCGGGCCTCTCGGGCGTGATGAACAACGGGCAGTACTCCGGGTGGGGGCACTTCGGCTTCCACTGGATCACGCCGTTCCACAACATCGCCGGCATGCTCAGCGAGGCCGCCAGCGCCAGGCTGGCAACGCCGCTGTACATCGACCCGAGCCAGTTGACCGGCCGATCGCGCAACCAGCAGAACCCGCGCGAGCCGCAAATGAACTTCCCCGATCCGTGGCCGGGCGGCTGGTGGAGGCTGCGCGACATCGTGGACCGGCAGAAGGTGGGCGCCTGGGCGCTGCTCGACTGCATGGCGCGCAACGCCGAGACCATTCTCTGGGACACCTACGTCAAGGCAAGGCGCCAGACCGAGCGGGGCGCGAAGGGAAAGCCGGCGGCCTACGCGATCTCCGCCAACCAACACGATCCGCTCGCGCTCGACAAGCTGGTGAACGCCCTGCTTGGCCAGGGCATCGAGGTCATGCGATCGGCGAAGGGGTTTGCGGCGTCCAATGGTGTCCTGTACCCGGCGGGCTCCTACTACGTATCGCTCGCGCAGCCGAAGATGGGGCTCATCCGCTATCTCCTCGGGGAGACGCACTATCCCGAGAACGAGTGGACGCGGCAGCAGGACGGCACACCGATCCGGCCCTACGACATGGGGCAGGATGTCCTGGCTGAGTTTATGGGAATCAAGGTCGATCCCCTGGACGAGGCGTTCGAGGCCGACTTCACGAAGGTGGCTGCCCCCATTCGCCGCCCTGGCACCGTCGAGAAGGGCGCGGCCGGCTACCTCATCGACGGCCGGCTGAACGACGCGTTCAAGGCACTGAACCTGCTGTTCGACCGCGGCGTGACGGTGCGCCGGGCCGACGCCTCCGACGGCGCCGTGCGCGCGGGCGATTTCCTGCTGCCCGCCTCGGCCCCGTCCGACGTGCTCGCCGAGGTGGCCAGGACGACAGGCGTGGACATTCGCCCCCTGCGGGCCGAGCCTGGGGCCGCCCACGAACTGAAGCGCCTCCGCATCGGCATGTACCAGCGTTACCGCGGCGGCAACATGGACGAGGGATGGACGCGCTGGATCTTCGAGCAGTTCGGGTTCCAGTACAAGAGCGTCCTGGACGCCGAGATCAAGAAGGGCAACCTTCGCGCGAACTACGACGTGTTCATCTTCGCGGACGACTCCACCTCGGTGATTACCGGAGAGCCTGCGCCACCCCGACCGGGCAGCCCCTCGCGCGCCCGGTTCGAAAGCGTGCCCGACACGACGCCTCCCGAGTACCGGAGCGGCATCGGCGCCGACGGTGTGGCGGCGATCAAGGAGTTCGTCCGAGCCGGTGGCACCCTGGTTACCCTCGGCGGCGCAACCGACTTCGCGATCTCGAAGCTGGGACTTCCGGTCAGGAACGTCGTCCAGGGCCTCAGCACCAAGGAGTTCTTCTGCCCCGGCTCGACGCTGCGTGTGACGATCGACAACACCCACCCGCTGGCCTACGGCATGCCGGCCGAAGGGTTGGTGCTGTTCCACTACAGCCCGGCGTTCGACGTGATCGCCACCGACTTCAACCACCGCAACGACATCGTCGTGCGCTACGCCGAGCGAGACGTCGAGCGGAGCGGCTGGCTGAACGGCGAGAAGTACATCGCCGGGAAGACCGCGATGGCGTCAATCGGCTACGGGGACGGCCGGGTGGTTCTGATCGGGTTCCGCACGCAGAACCGCGCCCAGACGCTCGGCACCTACAAGTTCCTGTTCAACGCGCTGGTGACGCCGCCGCCCATCGCGCGCACCGACCGGTAGCGCAGGCCATTGCGCCGGCACGTACCGCAGGAACCGGGCGCAACAAAAGGGGCACCGAAGAAACGCTGGTTCTCCTTCCTGGTGGTCGGCTTTCTCGGTCTGGCCATCATCGGAGCCGAGGAGCAGGGTATGACGACGAACATCGTGCGCAAGACCTGCGAGGCGCCTGACGGCGTCACCATCGTGTACTCGGTTGCCGGGGAGGGTGAGCCGGCCCTGCTGTTCATCCACGGCGCGCTGGCCGACCGCTCGTTCTACCATGCCCAGCTGCGTGCCCTGTCAGACCGGTGGCGCGTGGTCGCGGTGGACCTCGCCGGCCACGGCGAATCGGGTGCGAACCGAACCCGGTGGGGAATCCGCGAGTACGGGACCGACGTCAAGGCGGTCGCCGACGCCGAGGGCCTGAAACAACTCATCCTCTTCGGCAACTCCCTGGGGGGGCCGGTGGCCGTCGAGGCGGCGCTCCTTCTGCCCGGCCGCGCGGTTGGCGTGGTCGGCATCGACACGTTCCAGGATCTCGGCCAGGGAGCTTCGCCCGAGTACCGGCGTGAGGCCGCCGAGTACTTCCACAAGCGGGCCGAATCGTTCCGAGCCGACTACCCGGCGGGCATGCGAGAGATGGTGAAAGTACTGCTCCACCCGGATGCCGATCCTGCCCTCGTCGCGGATGTCGAGCGGCGCATGCTGAAGACGCCCGCGCCGGTGGCCGCCGCGACGCTGGACAGCATGCCGGATTACGACCAGGGAGCCGCCGTCCGGAAGTTGACTGTTCCGCTCCGCTCGATCAACGGCGACCTCTACCCGACCGACCTGAAGGCGGCACGCGCGGTGAAGCCCGATTTCGACGTCGTCGTGATGAAGCACGTGGGCCACTACCCGATGCTCGAGCGGCCCGACGAGTTCAACCGGCACGTCGCCGAGATGGTCGCCCGGCTGGCGCAGTAGCGTCGCCCACGCCCGGGGCAACGGAGCCCGACAGGCTTCAGGAACCCACCTTGCTTTCCTCAGCCGGCGCCAGGCCATGGTTGGGCCGGCCCCAGGCGGGAGGAACGGGCGTTGGCATTCGAGCACCCAGATGTGGGCGGCGCCGGTGCGGGTGCGGCGCCTGCGTGCCTGCTCGATCTCGTCGCTGCGCAGGTCGAGCAAGCGCCCGACGCGGTGGCGATCGAGTCGAGCCTGGGCCGCCTCACCTTCGGAGAGTTGAGTCGTCTCGCCGATGAGCTGGCCGCTGCCCTGCGGGCGTGCGGCGGCGGCCCCGGCTCAA
The DNA here is from genome assembly GCA_029974175.1 of Vicinamibacterales bacterium. Taxonomy (GTDB): domain Bacteria; phylum Acidobacteriota; class Vicinamibacteria; order Vicinamibacterales; family Fen-181; genus JARKSS01. The sequence continues at coordinate 2,123 of JARKSS010000493.1, read as the reverse complement.
CCGTCGGCATCCTCGTCAACCGCTCCCCCGCGATGGTTGCCGGCCTTCTGGCGGCTGTTCGCGCCGGCGCCACGTACCTGCCGCTCGATCCCTCTCACCCGCGTGATCGCATTGCCCAGATCCTCGACGACGCCGGCGCCAAGCTCGTGCTTGCGGATCGCGCCGCCGCTCCGCTCCTGTCCAACGTCCTGCCCGGCGCCCTCGATGTCGTGCTGCTCGACGTTCCCCGGCCCGCTGCGCCCGTCGATCCCGATCTCGCGGCCGCGCGGCCCGGCCCGGGCGACCTGGCCTACGTCATCTACACCTCTGGCTCGACCGGGAAGCCGAAGGGGGTCGAGATCACGCACGGCGCCTTTGCCAGCTTCCTGGCGGCAATGCGCGAATCGCCCGGGATCGCGGCGAGCGACGTCGTGGCGGGGTTGACGACGATCGCGTTCGACATTGCTTGCCTTGAACTGTGGTTGGCGCTGTCGGTCGGCGCCCGGGTTGCCTTGTTCACGAGGGAGGAAGCGTCCGATGGCCGGCTTCTCGGCCGGTTGCTGAGCGAGCGGGGCGTCACCATTGCGCAGGGGACACCTGCCACGTGGCGTCTGCTTCTGGCATCGGGATGGGAGGGAGACCCCCGGCTCACGGTTCTCTGCGGTGGTGAGGAGATGACTCGCGACCTTGCCGATCGGCTGCTGCCGCGGTGTCGCGCGCTCTGGAATATGTACGGGCCGACCGAGACGACTGTCTGGTCCCTTGTCCATCGAGTGACGGCCGGGGCGGGACCGGTGCCCATCGGCCGCCCGATCCGAGGCACCACCATCGAGGTTCGGGATGCAAGCGGGCAGAGAGTCGCGCCAGGTGGCGAAGGCGAGCTGTACATCGGGGGAGCCGGTGTGGCGCGCGGGTATCGCAACCGCCCCGACCTGACAGCAGAGCGGTTCCTGCCCGATCCCGCCTCAAGCGCCAGCGGCGGCCGGTTGTACCGGACGGGCGACCTCGTGCGGGTGCTTCCCGACGGGAACCTGGTGTTTCTCGGGCGGATCGATCAGCAGCTGAAGGTTCGCGGGTTCCGGGTCGAGGCCGGCGAGGTGGAGTCGGCGCTGCTCGCGGATCCTGCTGTCGCACAGGCTGTCGTGATCTCTGCGCGTGAGAAGGACGGCAGCTCTGTGCTGATCGCGCACCTCGTGCCCGTTAAAGGGGCCTCCATCGACCTGGCCACCTTGCGGGCGAACCTTCGCCGGACGCTTCCGGACTACATGATCCCGTCGAGGATCGCAATGCACGCCTCGCTGCCGAGGACGCCCAGCGGGAAGTTCGATCGGCAGGCACTGGCGCGGCTCCCCGCCGAGGCCGGCGACGCCCTTCGGGCCGCGTACCTCGCGCCAAGAACCGGCGAGGAGCGGCGCCTCACGCGAATCTGGGAGGAGGTGTTGCAGATCCGGCCGGTCGGCGTCACCGACAACTTCTTCGAGTTGGGCGGGCACTCGCTGCTGGCAGCAGTGTTGTTCGCCGAAATCACCCGCGAGTTCGGCGTCGAGCTGCCCATCGCCGCGCTGCTGGAAACGCCCACCATCGAGGGACTCGCACGGCGGCTTCAGCAACCCGTTGGGGAAGCCTGGGAGACGCTTGTGCCGGTTCGCGCGGGCGGCCCGGCTCCGCCGCTGTTCTTCGTGCATGGCGGGGGCGGCACGGTCCTGTTCCTGCGCGACCTGGCGTCGGCCCTTCCGGCCGGCCGGCCTGTCTACGGTCTCCAATCAGAGGGCCAGGACGGCCGCCGGATGGAGCGGTGGCGCGTCGAACAGATGGCGGTGCGGTACCTCAAAGCCGTCCGCCATGTACAGCCTCAGGGGCCCTACGTTCTCGGGGGCTACTGCTTCGGCGGGCTGGTCGCGTTCGAGGTGGCGCGCCAGCTGATAGAGGCTGGCGACGAAGTGGATCTGCTGGTGCTGGTGAACCCGACCGCCGTGGCAGGAGCAGGCACGACGGCGGTAGCCTCGGCAGGCGGGCCGGGGGGCCCAAAGCGCGTGTGGCGCAGGATTTCGGCGCTGGGCGTCGGGAACCCGGCGCGCCTCGTCCGCGCGCTGGCCGCCGGGGTCGCGTGGCGGCGGCGCGAGCTGGCCGCGCGGCGGCCGCTG
>JARKSS010000491.1 GCA_029974175.1 Vicinamibacterales bacterium | reverse complement strand
GTGCGGCCCGGGGACCGGGTTGCCGAGGACCTCGGCCTCGACAGTCTTGCTGCCGCGGAACTTGGCGCCTGGATCGAGCGCGAGTTCGGCCACCACGCGGGCACGCCCGAGAGCTTCGTCACCGCGGCCGACGTCATCCTCGCGGCAGCAGGGCAGGGGGTGTCGGTGGCCGAGGCGACACTACGTCCGGCGAGCGCGCGCTGGCTTCGCACGCGCCGCGGCGGGCGCCTGCGGCCAAGCCCGGGCCGGACGATCCCCGAGGTCTTCCTCGCCGAGGCCCTCAAGCACTCCGCTGCGGTCGTGGTCGCCGACCAGGCAAGCGGGGAGAAGACGTTCCGGCAGCTCGTGACCGGATTGCTCGTGCTGACGCCGATCCTCCGCGAGCTGCCGGGCCGTCATCTCGGCATCATGCTCCCCGCGTCGGTGGCCGCCGGCCTCTTCTACCTGGCCGCGCTCTTCGCCGGCAAGACGCCGGTGATGGTCAACTGGACGACGGGGGCGCGCAACCTGAAGCACTCGCTCGACCTGCTCGACGTGCGCGTGGTCGTCACGGCCGGCGCGCTGCTTTCGAAGCTCGAGGCAGCCGGCATCGACCTGTCGTCGCTCGCGGACCGTTTCCTTCGCGCCGAGACCCTGGCGGCCGGCGTGTCGCGCCGGCGGAAGCTCTGGGCGCTGCTGCGCGCGCATACGAGCTGGAACGCGCTGCGGCTCGACGAGGTTCCCGAACACGCGGTGATCCTCTTCAGCAGTGGGTCGGAGAGCCTGCCGAAGGCCGTGCCGCTCACGCACGCGAACATCCTCACCAACATCCGTGACGTTCTCGAGGTCGTGCCCATCGAGGACTGCGACGTCCTCGTCGGCATGCTGCCGCCGTTCCACTCGTTCGGCCTCACCATCACGACCGTCCTCCCCCTCTGCACAGGGTTGCGTACCGTCTACCACCCGAACCCGACAGAGGCGGTGCTGCTGGCACGGGTGATCGAGACGCACCGCGTGAGCGTGATGGTCGGAACGCCGGCGTTCCTCGGCGGAATCGTCCGTGCGGCCCGGCCCGCACAGCTGGCATCGCTCCGGCTCGCCGTCACCGGCGCCGAGAAGTGCCCGCCCGCGGTGCACGACGCGCTGCGCGCGTGCTGTCCCGGCGCCGTCGTCGTCGAGGGATACGGGATCACCGAGTGCTCGCCCGTCGTGTCGGCGAACCGGCCCGGCCACGTCGTGCCGGGCAGCATCGGCACCCTCATGCCGTCGGTCGAAGGCCTGGTCGTGCATCACGAGACCGGCGCGCCGCTGCCGCCGGGCGAAACGGGCATGCTGCTGGTGCGGGGGCCGAGCGTCTTCGCGGGTTATCTCAACTTCGAGGGCGACAGCCCTTTCGTCGAGGCGTGCGGGTCAACGTGGTACCGGACCGGCGACCTCGTGCGGCTCGACGCGGACGGCATCCTCTGGTTCGAGGGACGCCTGAAGCGGTTCGTGAAGATTGGCGGCGAGATGATCTCGCTGCCGGCGATCGAGGCGGCGCTGCTGCCACACTTCTCGAAGGCCGGCGACGAGGGGCCGCCCCTGGCCGTGGACGCCGTGGTCGCGGGCGGCAGTCCCGAGATCGTGTTGTATTCGATCCGTTCCCTCGAGCGCGACCAGGTGAACGCGATCCTGCGCGAGGCCGGCTTCAGCCCGCTCTACTACGTGCGGCGGGTTGTCGAGGTGCCTGCCATTCCAGTGCTGGGCACCGGCAAGACCGACTACAGGGCCTTGGCGGGTCAGTCTGCTGAGGCCTGAGCTTCAGCCTGAGCCGTGAGCTCGAGCCTTTGAGCCGTGAGCCGTGAGTCCTGAGCCTGCCGAGAGGACTGGACTCGGCGAGCGGTGACGCCCGCCGAGCGCTCTTTGTGCGGATTTGGGGACAGGGGCCAACGAACGTGGGTCTGGAGTTGGCCTCCCGACCCCGGGTCTCAGCCCGCCCTGACGATCGCTGACGCCTTTCCCTGAAGCAGTCTGCGTGCCAGCTGCCTAGTAGACAAAAAGGCCTGTTTTGGCCAGATCAAGCACGCCGCCCGCGTCTGTACACCCAGCGCGACCAGGAGGTTTCCCACGAGTGGGCGCCTCCGTCCACACGGCTTCCCTCAGGCCCTTGAATCCACCTTCGCACCACACTCGCGAGGCTCGCGGGGGAGGCAACCCTTGAGACTTGAGCCTCCGCCCTGAGCCTTGAGCCCTGAGCCCGGAGCCCTTCTACACCCGGGCCGCCTGCAGTCGCTCTTCCAGCTGGCCCAGTTGCGCGTGCAGTTCCTGGGGCAGGCGGTCGCCGAACGACGCGTAGTGCTTCCGGATGAGTGGCAGTTCTTCCAGCCACCCTTCCGTGTCCACGCTCAGCAGCGTTTCGAGGTGGCTGGCGGGAATGTCGAGTCCTCGCAGGTCGAGGGCGCCGGGTGCCGGCAGCCGCCCGATGGCGGTGTCCACGGCCTCGGCCGTTCCGCTTACCCGCTCGAAGATCCACTTCAGCACCCGGCTGTTCTCGCCGTAGCCCGGCCAGAGGAATTTGCCGTCCGGCCCCTGCCGGAACCAGTTCACGTAGTAGAGCCGAGGCAGGACCGCCGGGTCGTGGGTTCGCCCGATCTTGAACCAGTGGGCGAAGTAGTCGCCCATGTGATACCCGCAGAAGGGCAGCATCGCGAACGGGTCGCGGCGCAGCTGCCCCACCTTGCCCGCCGCTGCGGCCGTCGTCTCACTGCCCATGATCGACCCGAGGAAGACCCCGTGCTCCCAGGTGTAAGCCTCGGTCACCAGCGGGACGACCGACGCCCGCCGGCCGCCGAAGAGCATCGCGGAGATCGGTACGCCCTTCGGGTCTTCCCACTCCTCGGCGATGACCGGGCACTGCCGGGCCGGCGCCGTGAAGCGGGCGTTCGGGTGCGCCGCCTTCCGCCCGATGCCCGGGTGCCAGGGGCGCCGCAGCCAATCCATCAGCTCGTCCGGTTCGACGTCGGTCATCTGCTCCCACCAGACGTCGCCGTCGCGCGTCATCGCGCAGTTGGTGAAGATCGAGTTCTCGCGCAGCGTCCGCAGCGCGTTCGGGTTCGACTTCATGCTGGTGCCGGGCGCGACGCCGAAGAAGCCGGCCTCGGGGTTGATTGCGTAGAGGCGCCCGTCGGGCCCGAACTTCATCCAGGCGATGTCGTCGCCGATCGTCTCCACCTTCCAGCCGGGGACGGTGGGCACCATCATCGCGAGGTTCGTCTTCCCGCAGGCCGACGGGAAGGCGCCGGTCACGTACCGCGCCTCGCCCGCGGGACTGGTCAGCTTGAGGATCAGCATGTGCTCGGCCATCCAGCCTTCGTCGCGCGCCTGCACCGAGGCGATTCGCAAGGCGTGGCACTTCTTGCCGAGCAGGGCGTTGCCGCCGTATCCCGACCCGAACGACCAGATCTCCCGCGTCTCGGGGAAATGGCAGATGTACTTGTTGCTGCTGTTGCAGGGCCACGGCACGTCGGCCTGGTTGCCCTCGAGCGGCGCCCCCACCGAGTGCAGTCCCTTAACGAACTCGCCGTCGGCGCCGAGCACCTCGAGCACCTTGACGCCGACGCGCGTCATGATGTGCATGTTGGCGACGACGTAGGGCGAGTCGGTGAGTTCGACGCCGATCTTCGCAATCGGCGACCCGATTGGGCCCATGCTGTACGGGATCACGAACAGCGTCCGCCCGCGCATCGCCCCGGCGAACAGGCTCGTCAGCCTGGCCTTCATCTCGTCCGGGTCGGCCCAGTTGTTGGTCGGGCCGGCATCTTCCGGACGCCTCGAGCAAATGAAGGTGCGGTCCTCGACCCGCGCCACGTCGGCCGGGTCCGACCGCACGAAAATGCTGTGAGGCCTGACGGGGTCCATCGGGATGGCCGTTCCCGCCTGTACCATCAGCCGGAGCATGTGGTCGTATTCGCCTGCCGACCCGTCGCACCAATGAACCCGATCGGGCTGACAAAGCGCGGCCACCTCGTCCACCCAGGCCGCGAGCTGTGGGTGCCTGGTCATCGCCTCTCCTTGTGTTTTCAGCTGACGAGCCCCGATCTTAGAACAGCCCGCCCGCGCCGCCAAACGGAAAGGGCGCCGGTTTCGGCGTGGCGACGCTTCGCGGCGGAGCCAGTCTTGCGCCGGGGGGCGAAGGTCTTTACGATCGCGATGCCTCCCGGTTCCCCTGCCGCGGGCGGGTCTCCCGCGTTCACACGAGGAGTGTTCTCATGCGGTCTCGCCATGCCTGGCGCCTGACGGCGCTGCTGCTGGTGTTCTTGCTCTCGGGGACCTTCCCCCGGGCCCAGACGACGATCACCCCGCCCCGCGGCGTGCTCGGGTTCGACGCGGGCGCCGACTACTGCCTGGCCAACTACACGCAGCTGCTCGCCTACCTGAAGACGCTCGATCGCGAGTCGGATCGCCTGCAGCTCGTCGAGATCGGCACCAGCGCCGAGGGGCGCCCGATCGTGATGGCGATCATCACCTCGCCCGCCAACCACGCGAGGCTGGAGCACTACCGCGACATCTCGCGGCGGCTCGCGCTTGCCGAGGGGCTCACCGACGTCCAGGCGCGGGAGCTGGCCCGCGAGGGCAAGGCGGTGGTCTGGATCGACGGGGGGCTCCACGGAAATGAGGTCGTTCCGGCGCAGGCGCTCTTCGAGATGGCCTACCAGATGACGTCTCGCCAGGATCCGGAGACGCTCCGGATTCTCGACGACGTGATCCTGCTGCTCGTGCCGGTGAACCCGGACGGGATGGAGCTGGTCTCGAACTGGTACATGCGCGAGAAGGACCCGGGCCGCCGGACGTTGGCCGGTCTGCCGCGCCTGTACCAGAAGTACGTCGGGCACGACAACAACCGTGACTCGTACATGGCGACCCAGCCCGAAACCGAGGCGATGAACCGGCAGCTGTTCGTCGAGTGGATCCCCCAGATCATGCACAACCAGCACCAGACCGGACCGGCCGGCACGGTGCTCTTCGCGCCCCCCTTCCGCGATCCCTTCAACTACAACTACGACCCGCTGGTGCCGATGGGGATCGAGCTCGTGAGTGCCGCCATCCACAACCGGTTCATCGCCGAGGGGAAGGCGGGGGCGGTGTCGCGCAACGAGGCCTCGTACTCGACCTGGTACAACGGCGGCGTGCGGACCACCACCGGCTTCCACAACCAGATCGGGATCCTGACCGAGATCATCGGGAACCCCACGCCGATGCGGATCCCCTTCGTCCCGGCGCGGCTGCTGCCCGACACCAGCAAGCCGTTCCCCATCGAGCCACAGGAGTGGCACCAGAAGCAGTCGATCGACTACCTCGTGACGTGCAACCGCGCCATCCTCGACGTCGCCTCCAGGCTGCGCGAGGACTTCCTCTACCGCATCTACGTCATGGGCCGCAACTCGATCGAACGGGGCAGCCGCGATCACTGGACGCTGACGCCCCGGCGGATCGCCGCGGTGCAGGCGGCCGCGCGGGACCAGCGCCGCGACACCCCGCAGGCCGGCGGACGCGGAGGCGCCGTCGATCTCAAGCTCTTCGAGCTGCTGCGCAGGCCCGAGGATCGCGACGCCCGCGGCTACATCATCCCGTCCGACCAACCCGACGCGCTCACCGCGCTCAAGTTCGTGAACGTGCTGATCAAGGGCGGCATCCAGGTGCACCGCGCCACCGACTCCTTCACGGTGGCGGGGAGGACCTACCCGGCCGGCTCGTGGGTGGTGAAGGCGGCGCAGGCCTTCCGGCCGCACCTGCGCGACCTCTTCGAACCGCAAGACCATCCCGACGACATTCCGTACCCTGGCGGCCCGCCGCGCCCCCCCTACGACGCGGCCGGCTGGACGGTGGCCTACCAGATGGGCGTGCAGTTCGATCGCGTGCTCGACGCGTTCGACGGACCGTTCGAGAAGCTGCCGATGCGCGTGCTCGCTCCGGCCCCCGCGGCGCCGCCCCCCGCGAAGGCCGCCGCCTACCTGCTCGACCACCGGATCAACGATGCGTTCGTCGCCATCACCCGCCTGCTCGAGGCTGGCCAGGAGGTCTACTGGCTGAAGTCTCCGATCGAGGCGGGCGGCCGGTCGTGGCCGGTTGGAACCATCTACGTCCCGGCGAGGCCCGGGGCGCGCAGCGTGGTGGAGAAGTTGGTGAAGGAGATCGGGCTGCCGTTTGGCAGCGCGTCGTCCAGGGTGGCGGGAGCCGCCCTGAAGCTGAGAAAAACCCGCATCGCGTTGTGGGACCGCTACGGAGGTTCGATGGACTCGGGGTGGATCCGGTGGATGCTCGAGCAGGCGTTCCCGACGCCCTTCGAGGTCGTGTACCCCCCCACGCTCGATGCCGGCAACCTGAACGAGAAGTACGACGTGATCGTTTTCCCCGACGGGGCGATCCCGCAGTCCGCGCGAGACGGTGGGGCGGGGCGGTTCGGCTTCGGCGGGCAGCCGTCCGTGAACGTTCCCGACGAATACCGCGATCGGGTGGGCAGCGTAACCGTCGAGAAGACCGTCCCGCAGCTGCGCCGCTTCCTCGAGAACGGCGGCACGATCGTCGCCATCGGCGGCTCGTCGGCGCTGGCGCGGCACCTCGACCTGCCCGTGCAGGATCACCTGGTCGAATGGCAGCCCGATGGCAGCGAGCGCCGCCTCGGCACCGAGAAGTTCTACGTCCCGGGCTCCATCCTGCAGGCGGCGGTGGACAACTCCCACCCCCTCGCCTGGGGCCTCGAGAGCACGGTCCACGTCTTCTTCGACAACAGCCCGGTCTTCAGGCTGATGCCGGATGCCGGGCTGAAAGGGGTGCGCCCGGTGGCCTGGTTCGACTCGGCGTCGCCGCTCGAGAGCGGGTGGGCGTGGGGGCAGGCCTACCTCCAGGGCGGGACCGTGGTGGCGGACGCGCAGGTGGGCAAGGGGCGGCTCTTCCTCTTCGGACCGGAGATTACCTTCCGCGCGCAGCCGCACGGGACCTTCAAGTTCCTGTTCAACGCGATCTACCTCGGGTCGGCAACCGACGTCGTGCTGCGGTGACCACGTGAGCCATCAACTCCTGATTCTCGGAGCGGGGCCCTTCGCCGAAGAGGTGGAGGGCCTTGCCGCCGACGCCGGCCTCGAGGTGGTCGGCTTCGTCGAGGGACTCGACCGCGGGCGCTGCGGAACACTCCTCGGCCGGCCGGTGTACTGGCTCGAGGACCTCCCAAGCCACTCCCGCGGTGCGCCGGCCCTCTGCGCGGTCGGTTCCCCGGCCCGGGCAGGCTTCATCGCGCGCGCACGGGAGATCGGCCTGCGCTTCGCCACCTTCGTGCACCCCTCGGCCGTCGTGGCCTCCTCGGCGGCCATCGCGGAAGGCACCATCGTCGGGGCGGGCGCCGTCGTGGGTGCTGCGGCGCGGATCGGTGAGCACGTGGTCGTGAATCGCGGCTGCCTGGTCGGCCACCACGTCGAGGTGGGAGACTACGCGACGCTCGGCCCCGGCTGCAACGTGGGAGGTCTGGCCGCGATCGGCGCCGGGGCGCTGCTCGGCATGGGGGCGATCGTGATCGACCGCGTGACCGTCGGCGCCGGGGCGATGGTGGCCGCAGGTTCCCTCGTCAACCACGACGTGGCCGAGGGCGCGCGCGTGGCAGGCATTCCGGCCCGGGTGGTGGGACGGCAGGCACACTCTTCGGAAGCGGCCGGTCCGCCGGCCAGCGAAGGGCGCGCATGAAGCTGAGCGTCATGCTGAAGGCCTACAACCACGAGGCCTTCATCGCGCAGGCGCTCGAGAGCGCGCTTGCCCAACGCACCACGTTCCCCTTCGAGATCATCGTCGGAGAGGATCACTCGAGCGACGGCACGCTCGACATCGTCGAGCGGTACGCGCGGCTCTACCCGCGGCGCGTGCGCCTGCTGCGGCGGTCCGCGCGCATCGGGATGGTCCGCAATACGATGGACCTCTACGCGGCGAGCGAGGCCGAGTACCTGGCCTGGCTCGACGGCGACGACTACTGGACGTCGCCCGACAAGCTGCAAAAGCAGGTGGACTGGCTCGATCGTCACCCCGGTCACACGATGTGCTTTCACGAGGCCGAGCAGCTTGACGCCGAGGGCCGCCTGGAACGCTGGTCGCTCGCCGTGCCCGGCCGTGAGGAGTACGGGATCGAGGACATCCTGGTCCGGCCGCCCGGCTTCACGTGCACGTGCGTCTACCGGCGCGTGCTGCGCAGGTTTCCAGAGTGGTTTCCCGGCCTCCCGTTCTGCGACTGGCCCCTGCAGGTGCTGCACGCGGCCGAGGGGCCGGCCGGGTGGCTGCCCGACGTGATGGCGGTGTACCGCGTGCGCGATGCCGCCGCACGGGCATTGGGGTACGACCCGGCGGCCGGAATCACGCGGGCCGAGTTCTGGGCGCCGTGGCACGCCCAGGTGTACGAGATCCTGAACCGCCACTTCGACTACCGCTACGACCAGGTGATCCGTACCGAGCTGGCGCGCGTCAGCCGCGAAGGACAGGCGCTGCGGCGTCTCGCGGCGGAGCGGTCGGTGACCACCCGCTGGATCTGGAGCCGGCTGCGCCGCCGCCCGCGGCTTGCACGCGTGGTGGTGGCGATGGCCGGGCGGGTGGTCGGCGCGCTGCAGGGGAAACGGTGATGGTGGACACACTCCTGGGACGAGGTGATGCGAAGGCCCCGGCACTGTCGGCACCGGGCCGGCCGCCGCTCGACTACGCTGGCCTGCGTGCGTCGGTCGCGCGTGTGGCCGCGCAGCTCGAGGCGCTCGGGATCGAGCCGGGTGATGCCGTCGCGCTGGCCTCGCCCAACGGGCCCGAGGCGCTGGCGGCCACGCTGGGGGTGGCGTCGGTGTGTGCGGTCGCGCCCCTCAACCCGGGCCTCACGGCGGCCGAGTGCCGGTTCCTGCTCGAGGACCTTTCCGCTCGCGCGCTGCTCGCGTGCGGCGGCGCCAGCCGCGGCGCCCTCGAAGCCGCTCGCGATCTGGGCCTCCCGGTGGTGGCCGCCGGGCCGAAGCCGAGCGGCCTTGCCAAAGACATCGAGCTCGAGCTGCCCGCGGGGCAGCCCAGGCGGCCGGCTTCCCTCGGGCGCCGCGATCCCTCCGTGGCCCTGCTGCTGCACACCTCGGGTACCACCTCGAGGCCAAAACTCGTCGCGGTACGCCGCGAGGCCCTCGTCCACTCGGCGACCGCGATTGCGCGGGGGCTGTCGCTCGAGCCGTCCGACGTGTGCCTGAACGTGATGCCGCTCTTCCACGTCCACGGCCTCGTCGGCGCGGCGCTCGCGTCGCTGGCCGCTGGAGCCTCGGTCTGCTGCACGAGCGGGTTCGACGCGATGCAGTTTGCGCGGTGGCTCGATGACGCCGGGCCAACCTGGTACACGGCGGTCCCGTCGATGCACCAGGCGATCGTGGGACGGCTGGCCGGTCGCGGTTCACGCCGCGCGGGGCGGCGGCGCCTTCGTTTCGTGCGGTCGTGCTCGTCGCCGCTGCCCGCTGCGGTGCGTGCCGCCCTGTCCGCCTGCTTCGAGGTGCCGGTGGTGAACGCCTACGGCATGACCGAGGCGGCCCACCAGGTGTCTTCCACGCCCCTTGGTGCCTTCCCTTCGGCAGGGCGGGACTTCGATCCTGCTCCCGATCTCGACTGCTCGGTCGGCTGGTCCAGCGGGCCCGAGGTGCGCGTGCTCGGAAGCGACGGGACCTGGGCGCAGCCCGGTCAGCCGGGAGAGATCCTGCTGCGCGGCAAGACCGTGATTACGGCCTACGAGCGGCCGCCGGAAGCCAACGCGATGTCGTTCCACGAGGGATGGCTGCGGACCGGCGACCAGGGGACCATCGACGAGCGGGGCGAGATCAGGCTGATTGGGCGGCTGAAGGAGTTGATCAACACCGCGGGCGAGAAGGTCTCGCCGTACGAGGTGGAGGATGCGCTGCTGTCGCACCCGTCGGTTGCCGAGGCGGTGTGCTTTGCGATTCCAAGCCCGACCCGCGGCGAGGTGGTGGGGGCGGCGGTTGTGCTGAAACCGGGAGCTGCCGCCGACCCGCGCACGCTGCGCCGCTTCCTTGGCGAACGCCTGGCACCCTGTAAGCTGCCCGATCGCGTGCTGACGCTTGCCGCGCTGCCGAAGGGGCCAACCGGCAAGCTCCAGCGGATTGGGCTGGCGGCGCGCCTGGGCCTCTGATCGCGTTTTCTGCGCCGTTCACCGGACGTTCGGCGCAAGAAAACGCGACGGGGAGCGCGCTCGTGCCAGTTTCGGGCGCAAACCCGACCCCTCCTGCTGGCACGCACGACGCTTCGGGGTCATCGTGCCCGACCTTGCTGCCTCCATCCGGATCGTCTCCGCCGCCCGCGCGCCGCCCGCCCCCGCCCGCGCACCGCTTCGAAGGCCATGGTGCCGGTCGTCCCTTGCCGAGAGGTCACATGTTCTCAACCTCCAGGACTGGGGAGGGGCACATGTCACGACGTTGGATTCGGTACAGCGTGGTCCTTGGGGCCGCCGTGGTGGTTGCGGCAGCGGGGTTCGGCGTGTCGGCGGCCAAGCCGGACGAGCGCGTGCAGCACCTGACGGGCGCCTTTGCCAGGGCGCACGTCGCGAAGAAGGAGGCGAACAACCAGCAGTTCCGGCGGCTCAGGCGCGAGGCCGAGGCGCGGTTCAAGGCGTTCGGCGTCGAACCCACCGGCGACGTCCTGGTGGTCCGCCACGAGAAAGTGAAGAAGGCCAGCGTGGTGGCGCGGCTTGTCGGAAAGCTCGTGCCGACGCTCATGGCGGCCGACACCTGGACGGGCGGCGGCCTCGAGGCCGTCTTCGTGAGCTACAGGTCGGGGAGCAACACGCAGTGGCTCGGCTGGACGTACAGCGAAAAGGTCTCGAACGGCTGGTGGGCGTCGGCCGATGTGCGCATCGACTTCGGTCCCTGCCTGAAGAGTGCGTCGGCCATCCCGTCGGTGATCTGGATCGACGGCGTCGAGACCGAGCGCGCCTACTCACCACGTGCGGGCGGCCCGCTGCAGAAGCTGGCCCGGCTGCTCTTTCCCACGCTGCACGCCCAGGAACCCGGGTGCACCTCGAGGGGGCGGCAGATTGTCAGGAGCTTCATCAACAGCGGCCTGAAGCGCATGAGGGCCGACAACACCTACAACTGGATGGCTGCGGTCTTTGCCGGGGCGGCGGGAGGACCGCTCGGGTTTACCATCTCGGCGATGGGCCTGTTCGGCGCCAGCTACGCCACCGGCTACTTGGATGCGCTCTGGAACTTCACCAAGCGCTGCCCGGACTGGTACTGGAATCCGTGGTGAGAAGGGAGGGGCCTCGTGAGCGCGGGTAGAGCCTTGGCGGGCGTGCTGGTGGTCTTCGCGGCCACGGCGGTCCTGCACCCGCTTCTCGGCGGCAGTGCCCGGGGGCAGCTCGTCGAGGTGGTGGCGGTCTGTGCGATCGCCTACGCGTCCTTCTCGGTCACGTTCGGCCGCATCCGTTGGCCGTTCCTGGCGCTGGTGACCGCGACGTTCCTCGGGCTCCGGGCGGCCGACCTCTACTGGCTGCCCCGGCCGCTGCTGTCAGGGCCGCTTTCCTTGGTGGTCGTGCCCGCCCTGGTCGCGGCCCTGTTGCTCGTGGGGCGCCGCTACTTCTTCACCGGGTAGCCGACGGTCTGCGCGAGGAGGATGACCTGCGACTCGCGCAGCTTCAGCGCCTTGGCAAGGGCTTCCTTCGGTATCCCGGCCCGGACCACGGTGGCCAGCCCCTCGGAGGCGCAGAAGAGGTACACGTTCTGGGCGATGAAGCCGGCGTCGGCACTGACATGCAGCAGTTGCTGCGGGTCGGTGGCGGGGCGGCCCGCCTTCTCCATGTCCGCGACGTACACGAGGTTCGCGGCGGCCGTGGCCACAAACGGCTGCCCCCCGGTGGCCGCGCGCAGGTCGCCGGCCGCTACGAGCGTCAGCTGGTTGGTCTTTGCGTTCCAAAGGTAGGCGCCGTCGGCGTTCGTGACGTAGATGTCGATCTCCTGCTTGTTCATCGCCGACGGCGCCGTTCGCCGCCCGTCGGGCCTGTTCACACCCCACGCGGCCCAGAGCAGGTTCGAGAGTACCTGCTGCGAAAGCGGCTGCGGTGCGAATTCGCGCGTCGAGCGTCGCTCCTTGAGCACCTGCATCAACGGCTTGCCGCCCTCGGTCACCGGCGGCGGCAGCGTGATCACAGCGGGGCCCTGGGCTGCGGCCCCCGCTCCAATGACGATCGCGGTGATGATGGCAAAACCGGACGCGGCAGGCAGTCGGCGCATGCTAACAATCCTCCCTCGGCCGCGCATTGTACAGCTTCGACGGGCCCTTCGTGCCGGCCTTTGGGCGCCGTCTCCGCCGCCGGCCGAAGGCCGGTAGCCGTCGCAGGCGCCCTTTGTGATCGTGGTGGTCTTTGTGGTTCAAACCGTCGTCCGGCGTGGCCGCCAGCTCACCGCGTGCCTGACCGCGGGACATGCAGAGCGGCACCGGCCGGGCGCGGCCGCCATGTGGCACCCCGCCAGAGGCCCGGCTGCAGGAGTGCGAGCACGGTGATCAGTTCCAGGCGTCCCA
>JARKSS010000489.1 GCA_029974175.1 Vicinamibacterales bacterium | reverse complement strand
TGCCCGTGACGCTGGTGGGGATCGTGTTCATGGCACAGGAGGGGCTGACGCTCGGCCGGGTGCGCGCGCTGGCCCGGCGGGCAGGGGCGAAGGAGGACGAGAGGTGAAGTGCCCGTACTGCGGCCACCTGGGCGACAAGGTCGTGGACTCGCGCGAGAGCAAGGAGGGCGACGCGATCCGTCGCCGGCGGGAGTGCCTGGTCTGCGGCCGCCGCTTCACCTCCTACGAGCGGATCGATGAGATCCCCTACATGGTCGTCAAGAAGGACGGCAGCCGCGAGCGCTTCGAGCGGCAGAAGCTGATTGCCGGCATGCTGAAGGCCTGCGAGAAGCGGCCCGTCAGCGTGTCGGCGCTCGAGAAGGTGGCCGACCGCGTGGAGGCAACGCTGCAGGAGCGGCCCGAGCGCGAGATCTCGACCAGCGAGATCGGGCAGTTCGTCATGCAGGCGTTGAAGGGGCTCGACGCGGTCGCCTACGTGCGGTTCGCGTCCGTGTACCGGAACTTCCGGGACGTGGGCGAGTTCAAGAAGCAGCTCGAGGAGCTGCTGAAGACATCCGAATGATCCGACGGGCGTTGCTGGCCGTGCTCGCGGCCGCCGTGCTTGGTGCCTGCTCCGCCCCGCCCCTCCGCGTCTACGCCCTCTCGGGCGCAGGGGGCGGCGACGAGGGACTGCGCGTCACCGCGCTCGCCAAGGACGGGCAGCTCCTGGTGTCGTTCTCGCTGGCCGACGGCCTCACCCGGGAACTGCGCCAGGCGATCGACAGCGGCCTGCCGGCCACCATCACCTACGTGGTCGAGCTGCGGCGCCCGGCCGCGCTCTGGTTCGACGGCACGGTGGCCTCGGCCACCGTGACGGCCACCGTCCGGTTCGACAACCTGACGCGGCAGCACCAGCTCTCCCGGACGATCGACGGGCGCGGCGAGGAGCCGCGCGTCACCGAGGACGAGGAGGAGGTCCGGCGGTGGCTGACAGAGTTCGATCGCCTGCCGCTCTTCAGCACCGCGCAGCTCGAGCCGAACATGGTGTACTACGTGAAGGTGCGGGCGCACGCCCGCCCGCGGCTGAGCGGCGGCCTGTTCTTCTGGCCCTGGGGCCGCGGCGGCAAGACGGGCTTTGCCCCGCGCTTCACCTACCTCGGCGACGACCGGGGTTGAAGAAGGCCCCTCGCGTGCTTCGTCCGGGCCGCGGTCTCGCGCCGGCCTGCCCGATATGCTGACCCTGCGGGACGTCCCACCGCCGACGCGACGCCCGGCCGTCCGGCCGCGCGGCCGCCGCCCGTTCCGCGACAACCCTCTCCAGATCCTGGCGGTCATCGGCCTGCTGGCCGCGGCGCTCGGCCTCGCGCTGACCTTCGCAAGCGGGTCGTGGCGCTACTCGCCCGACTTCCTCACCGAGTTCGTGCTCTACGCGCTGTCGGTGGCCGACCTGACGATGATCCTCGCGCTGGTGTTCGTGCTGGCGCGCAACATCATCAAGATGATGGTCGAGCGGCGGCGCGGGCTGCCGTTCGCCCGCTTCCGGTCGAAGCTGGTCGGCGCCCTGCTCGGGATGACGCTGGTCCCCGCGGTGCTCGTGCTGCTGGTGGGGAGCGAGCTGATCCGCAGCAACGTGGACCGCTGGTTCAACGCGCCGATGGAGGAGATCGTCGCGTCGGCCAACCGGATGGCGTCCGACTACTACAGCGAGCGGCAGCTGCTCACGAGCGGGACCGCCGCCCGCCTCTCCCGCGCGCTGGCAGCGCTGCCGTTCCCCGAGGTCGATCCCGTGGCCGTGCGCGACGTGATCCAGCCCGAGGTGGCGCAACAGCGCGTGAGCATGGTGGAGGTCTACCGGGTGGCGAGGGCCCGTACGGGCGCGCCCGTCGTATCGTCGGTGGTGGACGTGGCGGTTCCCTCGCTGCCCCGCGAGTACAACCGGGCCTCGGCCGACCGGCTGGCCGAGCGGGTGGCGGCGGGCAGCCGCGAGGCCCACGGGCCCGAGCCCCTCGGCAACGGAGGCCAGCTGCTGCGCGCGGCCGAGCCGATCCGCGCGCGCGACGGCACGCTGGCCGGCGTGGTAGTGGCCTCCGACTTCCTGACCTCTGAGATGGCGGCGCGCTCGCGGCAGATGACCGACGCGTACGAGGCGTACAACCAGCTCAAGGTCCTCAAGAACCCGCTGCTCGGCGTGTACCTGTCGTTCTTCCTGATGGTCACGCTGATGATCCTGGTCAGCGCGACCTGGATGGGGCTGTACCTCGCGGCCCGCATCACCCGCCCGGTGCAGCGCCTGGCCGCCGCCGCGCGGGCCATTGGCGCGGGCCACTTCGACCAGCGCCTCGAGCCCGAGACCTCCGACGAGTTCGGATCGCTGATGGAGGCGTTCAACACCATGGCCTCCGAGCTGTCGGTGAGCCGCCAGAACCTCGAGCGCTCGGCGCGCACGCTCGAGCGGCAGCACCAGGAGGTCGAGGCCCGCCGCCGGTACATCCAGACGATCCTCGACCGCATCACGACCGGCGTCATCTCGCTCGACGCCGACGACCGGGTCAGCACGGTCAACACCGCCGCGGCCCGGCTGCTCGGCCTGGAAGGCGACCAGGAGGGGCGCCCCGTCGGGGAACTGCTCGGCCGGCCCGATCTGGAGCCGCTCGCGAAGCTGATCGCGGTTGCCCGCCCCGGCGACGCCGACAAGCCGGCGCAGGAAGTCTCGCTGGCCCGCGAGGGGCGCGAACTCGACCTGGCCGTGGCGACGGCGACGCTTCACGGCCAGGGCGGCGCCATCGAGGGGCGGCTGATCGTCTTCGACGACATCACGCCGCTGATTCGCGCGCAGAAGGTCGCGGCGTGGCGCGAGGTGGCGCGCCGCCTCGCGCACGAGATCAAGAACCCGCTCACGCCAATCCAGCTGTGCGCCGAGCGGCTCGCCCGTCACTTCCAGGGGGCGCCGCCCGCCACCCGCGAGCTGGTCACCGAGTGCACCCGGACGATCGTGGGCGAGGTCGAGTCGCTGAAAGGGCTGGTGGACGAGTTCTCGCAGTTCGCGCGGATGCCGGCACCGCGCCGCATCCCGACGGCGCTGCCGCCGCTGCTCGCGGACACGCTGGGGCTCTACGTCGGGCTGTTCCGCGACGTGACGATCGAGACCCGGTTCCCGGCCGACCTCCCACCGGTTCGCATCGACCCGGAGCAGATCCGGCGCGTCGTCATCAACCTGGTGGACAACGCGATCGAGGCGATGGACCGGCGCGGGCGCGTCGTCGTGGAAGTGCAGCACGCCCCGGCCGAGCGCCTCGTGCACCTGATCGTCGCCGACAACGGGCCGGGGATCCCCGAGGGCGAACGCGAGAAGCTGTTCCTGCCGTATTATTCGACCAAGCGGCGCGGCAGCGGCCTGGGCCTCGCGATCGTCCGCCGGATCGTCGCCGAGCACGGCGGGACGATCGAGGTGACCGCGAACGTGCCGCGGGGCACGCGGTTCACGATCGACCTGCCCGCGTGAGCGGCTGGCCGGGGCGCGTCGTTCGGCGCCGCCCGAAACATGAAACGGTGACATGCGGCCGAGGATCCTGGTTGTAGACGACGAGCCGGGCGTGCGGGGCGCGCTTTCCGGCATCCTGCGCGACGAGGGCTACTACGTGGAGGCCGTCGAGAGCGGCGAGGACTGCCTCGACCGCCTCACCCGCTCGGCCTTCGACGTCGTCCTGCTCGACGTGTGGCTGCCCGGCCTCGACGGCCTCGCGACGCTCGCGCGCCTGCGCGATCGCCAGACCGACGCCGAGGTGGTGATGATCTCCGGCCACGGCAACATCGAGTCGGCCGTGCGCGCGATCAAGCTCGGCGCCTTCGACTTCATCGAGAAGCCGCTGTCGCTCGAGAAGACGACGCTCGTCGTGCGCAACGCGCTGCGCCAGCGGCGCCTCGAGGCCGAGAACCGGGCCCTGCGGGCCCGGGTGGACCGCAACCTCACGATGGTGGGGGAGAGCTACTGCATGCGGCAGCTCCGCGAGCAGGTTGCCATGGCCGCACCCACCAACGGCCGCGTCCTGATCTACGGCGGCAACGGCACCGGGAAGGAGCTGGTGGCGCGGACCATTCACGCCCTGAGCCGGCGCCGCGCGGGCCCCTTCGTCGAGGTGAACTGCGCCGCGATCCCCGAGGAGCTGATCGAAAGCGAGCTGTTCGGCCACGCCAAGGGGGCGTTCACCGGGGCGGTGAGCGATCGCCGCGGCAAGTTCGAGCTGGCCGACGGCGGGACGATCTTCCTCGACGAGATCGGCGACATGAGCCTCAAGACGCAGGCCAAGGTGCTGCGCGTGCTGCAGGAGCAGGTCGTCGAGCCGGTGGGCGGCGCTGCCGGCGTGCGCGTGGACGTCCGGGTGCTGGCCGCCACCAACAAGGACCTGCCAACCGAGATCAGGGCGGGCCGCTTCCGCGAGGACCTGTACTTCCGCCTGAACGTGATCCCGATCTTCGTGCCGCCGCTGCGCGACCGCCGCGAGGACATCCCGCTGCTCGCCGAGCACTTCATGTCGGGCTTCGCCCGTGAGTACGGCCGGCGCGTCAAGACCTTCGACCCGGCCGCGATCGCCCAGCTCCAGGAGTATCCCTGGCCCGGCAACGTGCGCGAGCTGCGCAACGTGATCGAGCGGTTGATGATCATGGTGCCGGGCGACACGATCACCCCCCAGGATCTCGCCTTCCTCGAGGGGTCCCTCCTCTACGCGCAGGCGGCGCCCGAGGGCGACGCAGTTCCCGGCGAGACGATGACGCTGCACGCGGCGCGTGCCCGGTTCGAGCGCGAGTTCATCCTCAGGGCGCTGGCGGCGCAGCAGGGGAACATCTCGCGCACGGCCGATGCTCTGGGCGTCGAGCGCAGCAACCTGTACCGCAAGATGCGTGCGCTCGGCATCGCCGGCCGCCACGTCGAGCGCGAGGAAGAAGAAGGGGTATAATCCCGCAGCGGCCCCGCGCGCTCACGTCCATGCCCGATCGCTACGCTTCGGAACCGGCGCCCGACCTGCACGAGGTGTCGCCCGACATCGACAGCCGGGTGGAATCCCTGCTGCTCGCCGGGCTCGACCACTACTTTGCCGGCGAGTACGAGCGCGCGATCAGCACGTGGACCCGCGTGCTGTTCCTCGACCGCGGGCACGCGCGCGCCCGGGCGTACATCGAGCGCGCGCGCGGCGTGATCGCGGAACGCCAGCGCCACTCCGAGGAGTTGCTGCACCGCGGCGTGGCGGCCTTCAACCGCGGTGAGACCGCCAGCGCCCGCGCCCTCGTGCAGCGCGTCGCGAGCGTGTCGGACCGCATGTCGGCCGCAG
>JARKSS010000519.1 GCA_029974175.1 Vicinamibacterales bacterium | reverse complement strand
GCCACGACCATGACCTCCACCATGTTCGCGACGCTTCGCATCTCGGCCGTTGCGGCCGCTTGCAACGCAGCCTTGATGTGGGGTGGAACCCGGACGCTCACGACTTCGGACTTGCCAGCTCCCATCGGGCGCCCCTGTAAGTAATCCGCTAGCTGTGAAGCGTCAAGACGTTGTTGCCTGACGCGGACTTGAGTCTGGACATCGGCGGCTTGCCGCCGATGCCTGCATGGGGGCGGTGCCAGTTGTAGTGGTGCTGCCACTTGGCCAGCATCGCGGTGCGCTCGCTCGAGTGGTCGTAGGCGATGCCGTAGGCCCATTCGCGCAGCGCGCTCTGGATGAAGCGTTCGGCCTTGCCGTTGGTCTGAGGGCGGTAGGGTCGGGTGAACTTGTGGCGCACGCCGAGCTCGATGCAGGCCGCCCGGAACGCCTTGGAGCGGAATGCGCTGCCGTTATCCGTGAGCAGCCGCTGGACGCGCACCCCGAGGCGCCCGTAGTAGGTCACCGCGTCGCGCAGGAACGCCACGGCGGCCGGCGTGCGCTCGTCGGCGTGCATCTGCGTGAAGCCGATGCGGGCGTGGTCGTCGATGGCCACGAACAGCATCTCCCAGCCCGCTCCGTCCACGGTGTCGCGCCGGTCGCCGGTGATGCGGTGGCCGGTGCGCACGATGCGTCCGAGCTTCTGGGTGTCGATGTGCAGCAGCTCGCCAGGGGCGGTGTGCTCGTAGCGCTGCACGGGCTCGACGGGCTGCAGGCTCGAGAGCTTGGACAGGCCGGCGCGGCGCAGCACGCGGCTGACCGTGGCCTCGCTCAGTCCAAGGCTGGCCGCGATTCGCGCCTGCGTCAGGCGCCGTCGCCTGAGCTCCACGATGGCCAGTGCCTTCGACTCGCTGATGCGCCGCGGGCTCGCGGCCGGACGTGAGCTGGCGTCGGCCAACGCGGCCTCGCCACCGGCCAGGAACCGGCCCAGCCACTTGCGCGCGGTCGGCACGCTCACGCCGGCCGCCGCCGCGGCGTCGGCCGGCGTGAGCGAATCCTGCGTCATCTGCCGAACCATCTCGAGTCGACGCGCGAAGGTCAGTCGGGCATTCTTGTGGTGGTTCATTCGGTTCTCGGTTGTTGAGTCGACTGGGGGTTTGGCGATTTCCAGTCTCTCAAGTCCGGTCCGAATGGACCACCTCCTTCTCCGAAACAACCTATTGAAGCTTCACATCTAGCCCGCGCGAAACCCGCAAACCGGGCGCCCGGCCGACCTCGTCGCCGACCCGGGTTTCGTGCGGCGCAACAGTGCAACGGAGTGGCATCGGAGATGGAATCGCTGGTGAGGTGGACCGGACCGGGGACGATGAGCTTCGTCGCCGAGACCGGGAGCGGGCACGCGGTGGTGATGGACGGCGCGCCCGAGGGGGGCGGCCGCGACCTCGGCCCCCGGCCGATGGAGATGGTGCTGCTCGGCACCGGCGGCTGCACCGCCTACGACGTCGTGCTGATCCTGCGCAAGAGCGGCCAGGACGTCCGCGGCTGCGAGGTCGCGCTGAGCGCCGAGCGCGCCGCGTCCGACCCGAAGGTCTTCACGTCGATCGCGTTCCGCTTCACCGTCCGCGGTCGCGGGCTCAAGCCGAACCTGGTCGAGCGCGCGATCAAGCTGTCGCACGACAAGTACTGCTCGGCCTCGGCGATGCTCGCGAAGACGGCCGAGCTCACGCTGAGCTGGGAGATCGTCGAAGACTGACGTGGGGCGGGCCGGGGGTTTCGCCGGGCACTGCCCGGCGCCGGGCCCGGTCGGCCCGGCATGCTTGCCGGGCCGAGCCCGTCGCAAGCAACCTCCAGCCCCAGCCCTCCTCAGACCAGCGCTCCCCCCTCAGACCCGGTGCGCCGTCCCGGTCATCACCCGCGCGGCGAGCCGCATCGCGACCCGGACCGGCTCGGGTATCGGGCTCGCCCCGAGCGCCTGCGCGTGATCGGCGTGCCCGGCCTCGTCGGCCTTCATCCGCTCGACGATCGCGCGCGAGGCGGCGTCGCCTTCCGGCAGCCGCTCGAGGTGGCCCGCCAGGTGCCGCTCGACCTGCCGCTCGGTCTCGACCATGAAGCCGAGCGAGAACCG
>JARKSS010000482.1 GCA_029974175.1 Vicinamibacterales bacterium | reverse complement strand
GGCCCTGCTGATCCCCGAGGCCGAGGGCTTCGTGCCGTCGCTCTACGGCGTCGCGCTCACGGGCGCCGCGGTGGTGCCCCTGGCGCCGCCCGCGCACCTCGCCCAGCTGGAGGCGTCGCTTCGCGCCTGGCAGCGGATGGTTGCCACGGCCGAGGTGACGGCCATCCTTACCTCCGTTAGCCTCCGATCGATGCTCGGCTCGCTGGCTGCCGCCTGCCCGACCGTTCAGGACATCTGGCCCTGGGAGGAGGCCGTCGCCAACGGGGGCTCCTTCGAGAGCCAGGCTCGGTCGGATGAGATCGGACTGATCCAGTTCACCTCCGGGTCAACTTCGCACCCCAAGGGAGTGGTCCTCCACCACGAGAACCTCGGCGCGAACGTCGAGGGGATCACCGGGCCCGACGGCCTGGCCGTGCGCGAGGGAGACGTCGGCGTCTCGTGGCTGCCGCTGTTCCACGACATGGGCCTCATCGGCATCGTGATGGGCGGCATCCACGCACGCATCCCGCTGGTGCTGATGCCCCCGCTGCTCTTCCTCAAGCGGCCGAACGAGTGGCTGCGGACGATCACGCGCCACCGCGCAACTCTCAGCTTTGCCCCGAACTTCGCTTACGAGCTGTGCGTGCGGCGCGCCGCCGGCCACGCCAACAACGGCCTCGACCTCTCCACGTGGCGGGTGGCCGGCTGCGGCTCCGAGCCGATCCGTCCCGAGACGCTGGAGGCGTTCACCCGGACCTTCGCCGACCGGGGCTTCCGCGCCAACGCCATCCTTCCCTGCTACGGCCTGGCCGAATCGACGCTCGCGGCCACCTTCCACACGCTCGAGACGCCCTGGCGCTACGACACCGTCTGCTCGAAGGCGCTGCGGGAGGAACAGCGGGCGGTGCCCTGCGAGCCGGGCCAGGCGGACGCGGTGCGGCTGGTCAGCTGCGGGCGGCCCTTCCCCGGCCACCAGGTGCGCATCGCCGACCCGCACGACCGGCCGCTCCCCGAGCGCTTGGTAGGTGAGATCCTGCTGCGCGGCCCGTCGGTCATGCAGGGGTACTACAAGGACGCCCGGCACTCGGCCGAGGCGCTGCGCGGCGGCTGGCTCCACACGGGCGACCTGGGCTACCTGGCCGGGGGCGAGCTGTACGTCTGCGGCCGAAAGAAGGACCTGATCATCGTCCACGGCCGCAACTACCACCCGCAGGACCTCGAGTGGGTGGCCTCCGAGGTGGAAGGCGTCCGCCGCGGCAACGTGGTCGCCTTCTGCACGGCCGACCCGAACGGCGGGGAACGGGTGGTGCTGATTGCCGAGAGCCGCGGCCGCACCGACGCCGAGGCGGTGGCGGCCGAGATCCGGCGGCGCGTCCAGGAGGCCAGCGGGCTGCACCTCTACGACGTGCGCGTGCTGCCCAAGGGGGCCATCCCCAAGACCACCAGCGGGAAGGTGCAGCGCGCGCGGCTGAAGGCGCGGTACGAATCGGGTGCGCCGCTGCACGTGGCCACCGAGCCGCGCACCGTCCTCCGGCATCTCATCTCTTCCCAGTGGGGCTACACCAAAGTGGCCGCCCGCCGCCTGGCGTCGCGCCTCGGCGGACGGAACGGGCGGACGGGCCTCGAGGCCTGAAAGCCAGGCTGACCTATGGCGGATCTGCTCGACAAGCTGCACGACCGGCTCGCCCAGGCGGCGGCACTCGACGCCGGCGTCGCGCGTCCCCTTGAAACCGTGTTCCAGCGGATGCTCGGCCCCACCGTCGCCGAGATCGACGGGCGCCGCACCCTGGTATTTGGATCGAACAACTACTTCGGCCTGACCTTCCACCCCGCGGTGATTGCCGCGGCGAAGGAGGCGCTCGACCGCTACGGCAGCGGCACGACCGGCTCGCGCGCGGCCAACGGCACCCTGACCGCCCACCGCGAGCTCGAGGAAGACCTGGCCCGCGCCTTCGGGCGCAAGCACGCCCTCGTGTTCACGACGGGCTACCAGGCGAACCTCGCGATGGTGAGCGGCCTCTGCGGCCCCGGCGACTTCGTCCTGCTCGACAACGACTGCCACGCCAGCCTGTACGACGCGGCCCGCCTGAGCGGCGCCACGATCCTCGGCTTCCGGCACAACTCGGCCGACAGCCTGCGGCAGCGCCTCCGCCGCCTGCCGCCCGACGGTAAGAACCGCCTCGCGGTGGTCGAAGGGCTGTACTCGATCCAGGGCGACCTCGCCCCGCTGCGCGAGCTGGTGGATGTGTGCCGCGAGGAGGGCGCCTACCTGATCGTGGACGAGGCGCACTCGATCGGCGCGTACGGCGAGCACGGGCGCGGCTGCGTCGAGGCGCAGGGCGTCGCCGACGAGGTGGACTTCGTCGTCGGCACCTTCTCCAAGGCACTGGGAGGGGTCGGGGGCTTCGCGCTCTCCGACCACGACGCCGTGCAGGGGATCCCGCTGCTGGCCCGCCCCTACGTGTTCACCGCGTCGGGAGGCGCCGCCAACATCGCCGGCGTGCGCGCGGCCCTCCACGTGCTGATGACCGACCGGACGCTCGCCCCGAAGCTGTGGCGAGCCGTTCACCGCCTGCGTGACGGCCTCTCGGCGCTCGGCTACCGGCTCGGGCCGTCGGTCTCGCCCATCGTGCCGGTGACCATCGGCGACTTCGCGCTGACGCTGCGGGCCTGGCGCGCGCTGCTTGCCACGGGCCTCTACGTCAACCTGATCCTGCCGCCCGCCTGCCCCCCCGACTCGTGCCTGCTCCGCTTCAGCTGCTCGGCCGCCCACACCGACGCCGAGGTGGACGAGGCGCTCGCGCTGCTCGGCAAGGTGGGAAGGGAGCTGGGGATCCTGGAAAAGGCGTAGGTCGAGGCAGTTGGCGGTTCACCGAAGCCAGCCGTTCTCCAGGTACCACTCCACCGTTTCCGCGAACCCCTCCTCGAGGTCGATGCAGGCCTCCCACTGCAGGAGGCGGCGCGCCTTCCCGACCTCGCACGCGAAGCCGCCGGCCGTCAGCTCGCGGTACTTCGAGCGATCGAGCGCGGGCGAAAGACCGAGCCGCGCACCCAGGTCGCCGGCCAGCGCCGCCGCGTAGAGCACGGGCCTTGGCACGATGACCGTGCGCAACGGGCGGCCGGCTGTACGGCCGAGGGCGGCAGCCAGCGAACGAGCGGTACGGATGACGGGGTGCCCGAGGAAGAAGACCTCGCCAACCGCCTCGGGGCGTTCCGCCGCGGCGATCAACCCCTCGACGAGATCGCGGACGTGGAGGAGTGTGTAGCAGGCCCAAGGGCTGCCGGGGATGACGGAAAAGCCCGCGCGGGCAAGCCGGAACAGCGGCAGGAAGCCTCGGTCGCCCGGCCCGTAGACCGCCACTGGCCGCGCGATGGTCCACTCCAGCCCTTCGGTGCCCTGGACGATCCGCTCACCGGCCAGCTTCGAAATCCCGTAGGCGCTGCAGGGGCGGGGCTCTCCGGCCTCGGTGGCAGGATGGCTTGCCGGCGCCGGACCGGCGGCCGCCTGGCTGGAGACGTGCACGAGGCGGGCTCCAGCGGCGCGGCAGGCACAAGCCACTTCTCCGGCGGCCACGGCATTGGCCTGATGGTAGGCCGCGGCTGACGGCGCCGCCGTAAGGCCCGCCAGGTGGAACACGACGCCGGTCCCATCGAACGCCGCTGACAAGGCATCCGCCCGCAACGGGGTCCGGACAACCTCGACGCCGGCGGGGGCGGCCGCGCGGCTCTCGGGACGTTGGACCGCCCGCACCTGCCAGCCGAGCGCCGCGAGACGCTCGACCAGGTGCCGGCCGATGAAGCCGGTGGCGCCGGTGACCGAGGCGGCCTTCACAGGCATGCCTTCTGGTAGATCCGGTAGGTCTTGTACCGCTTGCCGCCGAACTGCTCGCAGGCGCGGTTGACCTCGTCGTTGTCCTCGAGCACCCACGAGGCTTCGCAGCGCCGGAAGGTGCCTATGTCGATCGCGCGCCGGTACAGCTCGCCGAGCATCACCGCGTAGGCCCCCTTCCCCCGCGCCTCGGGCACCACGCCGAGCAGCGCCAGGCGGATCTGGTCGATTCGCCGGGTGCGCGTCAGGAAGCGGTACAGCCCGAGCGGGAACAGGCGGCCGTTGGTGCCCGGCAGCACTTGGTTCAGGTCGGGCAGCACCACCGCGAAGGCCACCACCTCGCCCCTCATCAGCACCGACACCGCCAGCCGCGGGTCGGCAATCTGGTTCAGATCGCGGGCCATGTGCTGGAACTCGCGCTCGGTCGGGGCGACAAACCCCCAGTTGTCCTGCCACGCCCGCGAGTAGATCGAGTGGAAGGCGATGATCTGCTCGGCAAACCGCGACCGGTCGAGCGGCCGCACCTCGAGGCCGTGCCGCCGTGCCGCGTACGCCGCCAGGCGCTCGAGCCAGGCGGGTGCCTCGCGCGGGACGTCGAAGACCCAGGCGTAGAGGTCCTTCGCCTTGGAGTAGCCCGCACCCTCGATGTAGCCGGCGTACTCGGGGGGATTGAAGGGC
>JARKSS010000481.1 GCA_029974175.1 Vicinamibacterales bacterium | reverse complement strand
CCGCCGGCGTCGAGACCTTCTGCGTGACGGTGGACCCCGCCGGGCACGACTACCTGCGGCGGATGTGCCCGCCTCGCCGCTCCCTGGTGATCGACGACGTGCCGGCCCTGCCCGCCGAGCTCGCGCGCGCCTACGCGGCGCTCGCGGGGCGGGCCTGAGCGGCCGAGCCGCGCGGGTCCGACGGGCGGGTGCCCGACCGCCCGAACGCCGGGCGCCCCGCCGGGGCGATCGGGCGACGGGAGGGGCTTGTATGTTCAGGCCTGACCAGCACGGTAGAGTCCGATCACCGCTGAGGTGACCGGACCGGACCGTGCAGCCTGAGCCCGGCTGGGGCCGTCGAGTTCGCTCGTAAGCCCGTCTCTGAGTCGATTGCGCATGGACTCCGTGCTGGTCTTCCCGATGCCCGAACGGTTAGCAGAGCCGCTGTCGGCGAGCTCGCATGCACAAGCAAGGGTTACGAAGACCATGTCTGGATCATCCGTGATGGTGGGCATCGACGTCGCCAGCGAGCACGTCGATGTGGCGGCGATCGGTGCCGAACTGCCGGCTGCGCTCGCCCGAGTGAGCAACGACGCCGATGGCCACAGCGCGCTGGCCGAAGGCCTGGTACGCCTGGCCCCGGGTCTGGTGCTGATGGAGGCCACAGGCGGCTACGAGGCGGCGCTAGCGTGCGCGCTGCAGGCCGCGGGACTTCGGGTTTCGGTGATCAACCCGAGGATGGCGCGCGACTTCGCCCGCGCGATGCAGCGGCTGGCCAAGACCGACCGCATCGACGCCGCAACGCTCGCCGAACTCGCCGAGGTGCTGGCGCGCCGGCCCGATGCCGAGCGGTTCATCCGCCCGCTCACCGAGCCCGAGCAACAGGACCTGGCGGCGCTCGTGACGCGCCGCCGGCAGCTGATCACCATGCAGCTCTCCGAGCGTCAGCGGCTTCGGCTGGCGCGCCCCGTGGCACGCCCGAGCATCGAGGCGATGATCGAGGCGATCAAGCGTCAGCTCGACGACGTCGAGGCCGAGATGGCCCGCCACGTCGGGCAGCACCACAGTGCCTTGGCCAAGGTCCTGCAGGGCGTGGCCGGCATCGGCAAGGTGGCCGCGGCAACTCTGATCGCCGAGCTGCCCGAACTGGGGCGCCTGAACCGGCGCCAGATCTGCGCGCTGGTGGGCGTGGCCCCTTACGCCAACGACTCCGGCTCGAGCCGAGGACGACGGCGGATTGCAGGCGGGCGCTTCGAGGTACGACGCACGCTCTACATGGCCACCCTCACCGCGACCCGCCACAACGCCCCGATCCGCGAGTTCTACGAGCGCCTGGTGACCGCCGGCAAGCTCAAGAAGGTGGCCCTGATCGCATGCATGCGCAAACTGATCACCCACCTCAACGCCATCGCCCGCGACCACCTCAACGCTCCCCATCGGCCCGCGATCGCTTGACCGAAGACACGGTTACTCAGAGCACCGGCGAGGCGAGCTGCGCGGCGTTCTCGACCATCCGCCGCCAGAACGGGCGCGCGCGCCACGCGGCCAGCTCGAGCGGCTCGCAGTCCTCGAGGTAGCGACGCTGCAG
>JARKSS010000459.1 GCA_029974175.1 Vicinamibacterales bacterium | reverse complement strand
CGGGCATCGTAGGTGCCCAGCCGGGAGAACGCCCGGAGGAAGGTGTCCTGCGCCAGCTCCTCGGCCAGGGCGGGATTGCGCAGCATCTGCACGAGGAGGTTGTAGACGGGACGCTGGTACCGCGTCACCAGTCCGCGGAAGCCGTCTTCGGCGCCGGCCAGGGCCCGCTCAACCAGCTCCGCGTCGGTCAGGGCACCCGCCTCTTCGAGGCCGCGCGCACCGGCAGGCACACCCCCTCCCGCGTGACGCGGCCGTCAACACGAAGAAGACGCGCATGACGCGGGAAAGTTCCATGGCGGTTCAGAAGCGCTGCAGCGTCCCCTCGATCCGCAGCCTCGCGCCGGTCGCCGCCTGCACCTGCTCGACCGTCGTCTCCTCGGCAATCTCCTGCAGCAGCAGCCCCTCCGGCGTCACCTTGATGACCGCCAGCTCGGTCATGATGGAATCGACGACCCGGGCGCCGGTGAGCGGAAGGCGGCAGCGCTCGAGGATCTTGTGGCCGCCGTCGCGGGTGGTGTGCTCCATCGCCACGATCACGCGGCGGGCGCCCACCACCAGGTCCATCGCCCCGCCCATACCCTTGACCATCTTGCCCGGGATCATCCAGTTGGCGAGGTTCCCCTCCTGGTCCACCTCGAGCGCCCCCAGCACCGTGAGGTCGATGTGCCCGCCGCGGATCATGGCGACCGAGTCGGCGCTGCTGAAGTAAGAGCAGCCGGGTGTCTCGGAGATCGTTTCCTTCCCCGCGTTGATCAGGTCGGGGTCCACCTGCGTTTCGAGGGGATAGGGCCCGACGCCCAGCATTCCGTTCTCGGAGTGCAGGGTGATGTGCACGCCGGGCGGAACGTGATTGGCGACGAGCGTCGGCAGCCCGATCCCGAGGTTGACGTAGTCGCCGTCGCGCAGCTCGCGTGCGACGCGGCGCACGATGCGTTCACGCTTGTCCACGTCGCCTCCTCCTCTCCTACTCCACCCAGTAGGGCTGCGGCCGCCACCCGGCGGCCCCCTTCCGGACGGTACGGCGCTCGATGCGCTTCTCGTAGCCGACACCCTGCAGGATGTAGCGGACGAAGATCCCGGGCGTGACGATGGCGTTCGGGTCGAGCGCGCCCGGCTCGACCAACTCCTCGACCTCGGCGATCGTCACGCGCGCGGCCGTCGCCATCATCGGGTTGAAGTTGCGCGCGGTCTTGCGGTAGGTGAGGTTGCCGAGGCGGTCGCCGCGGTACGCCTTGACGAAGGCGAAGTCGGCCCGGAGGGGCCTCTCGAACACGTAGGGCCGGCCATCGAGGACTCGCGTCTCCTTCCCCTCGGCCGCGATGGTCCCGTAGCCGGTCGGCGTGTAGAACCCCCCGATCCCCGCGCCGCCCGCGCGGATCCGCTCGGCAAGGGTTCCCTGCGGGACCAGTTCGAGCTGCAGCTCGCCGCTCAGGCACTGCCGCTCGAACTCGCGGTTCTCGCCCACGTAGGACGAGATCATCTTGCGGACCTGCCGCGACTCCAGCAGCACGCCGATGCCGAAGCCATCCACGCCCGCGTTGTTGCTGATGATCGTGAGGTCGCGCGTGCCGCGCTCGTGGAGGGCCTTGATCAGGTTCTCGGGGATGCCGCACAACCCGAACCCGCCCATCATGATCGTCGCGCCGTCCGGCACGAGCGACACGGCCTCCGACGCGCTGGTGAGCACCTTGTTCATGCTGGATTCGCCCTCGCCTGATCAGGCAGGAAAGCGGACGGGATTGTCAAGGGCGCTCGAGTTGCCGGAGGGCCGCCGCCCGCAGGTGCTCGAGGACCTCGGGTGAGGCGAGACCCGGCCGAAACGCCTCGAGCGCGGCGACCACGCGTCCCACCGACGCCATCAGCTCGTCGTGCGCCTCGGCGGAGGGAACCTCCACGGGGACGGCGCCCAGGCCGGCGACAAAGGACGAGAGCTTCGCGAGGGCCTCGCGCTTCCGGTCTCCAGATCCGTCCGGGGGCGCCAGGAGCCAGGGGCGGCCGGCAAACAACCCGGCGTGCGCGTTCTCGAAGCCGTCCTTCGCCATCCCCGCAAGCGGGTGCCCGCCGACGAACGTCAGGTGGGGGGGCAGCGCCGCGGCCGCCTCGATGATCTCGCGCTTGACGCTCCCGACATCGGTGACGACCGCCTCGCCGGCCAGCAGGTGCGGCAAGCTCGCCAGCAGCCGGACGATCTCCGCAACCGGCGTGGCGAGCACCACGAGGTCGGCCGCCGAGACGATCATTGGATCGGGGGAGGCGACATCGACCGCGTGCCTGACCATGGCCCGCTCGAGCACCTCGTGGCGGTCGAGGCCGATCACCAGCGCCGAGGGCCACGCCTTGCGGGCCGCCAGCGCGATCGACCCTCCGATCAGGCCGACGCCGATGACCGCGATCCGCTCGAAGATCGGGGGGGCCCCGCGAGCCGGCCCTTCGGCGGCAGCAGCGGGGACCATCGGGAGATAGCGCGGCGAGTCGGGCATGGCAGTCTTCAGTTCCTGGCGCCGAGCGCCCGTTCGGCCGCCTCGCGCATCACGTCCACGGGAGCCGGGGCGCCGGTCCACCACTCGAACTGCGCGGCCGCCTGGGCTACCAGCATCTCGAGCCCGCCGATGCTCTCGCAGCCTGCGGCCTCGGCCTCGCGGCGCAGCGCGGTCAGGGGCGGATTGTAGACGAGGTCGTAGACGATCCCGCCGCAAAGGCAGGCGGGATCGACCGGGAGGGCCTCGGTGAGGGGACTCGTCCCGACCGGCGTCGCATTCACGAGCAGGTCCCATTCGCCCGCTCGCGGCGCTGGCTCCCCCACCCTCCCGCCGGCAATGGCAGCCACCGCGGCGGCCGCCTCGGGACGCCGCGCGTGGACCGAAACCACGGCGCCGGTGTTGGCGAGTGCGGCCGCCACCGCCCGGGCGGCCCCGCCGGCGCCGACGATTGCCACGCGGAGATTCTCGAAGCGAACCCGCCCCCGGAGCGGGCGAAGGAAGCCCTCGACGTCGGTATTCCGCCCCCTCCAGCTGTCTCCCTCGACGCGGATCGTGTTCGCCGCTCCAGATCGCCGGGTCAGGCCGTCGGCACTCGCGAGGTAGGGCACGACGTCTTCTTTGAACGGGGCCGTGACGCTCACGCCCCGCACGTCGAGCGCGAGCGCCAGCCGCCTGAAGTCTTCGATGCTCCCGGCCTCGAACGGAACGTACACGGCGTCGATGCCGCGGGCCCGAAAGGCCGCGTTGTGGATCCACGGCGACACCGAGTGACCGATCGGGCGGCCGACTATGCCGTAGATGGCCGTGCATTCTCCGAGGGACCGGACGCGGTACACATCGAGCATCGTGGACAGGGGCAGCTGCCCCGGCGCGACGGCGTCGCCCGCGTAGGTCCAGCACGAGTGGAACCGCGACGCGAGGATGCGGGTGCACAGGCCGGCCGGGCCCATGCCCACCAGCGCCACCCGGGCCGACCCGGCAGCCTGGCGGCCGATCGTCAGCAGCCCGAGGGTGTCGGCGAGGTTGCGCGGCGTCACGGCCAGCTTCACCACCTCGGCGCCGGTGGCGGCCATCATCTGCCACAAGCCGGCCAGATCGCCCGGGACTCCGTCGAAATCATGAAGCGAGAGCACGATCCCGCGCCCTCGCCGGCGGCGAACGAGGTCGCGCGCGCGGTCGCCGGCACGCCACTCGACGTCCACGTACTCGGCGCCGAGGTCGAGGGCCTCCTCGAGCAGGCCGAGGCGCTCCTCCTCGGCGCCGGTGAAGGCGCCTCCCTCCCAGGCCGGGCGGCAGGTGACCAGGACGGGACCCGTTCGTCCCGCGAGGGCGCCGCGGACGTCGGGACGGTCGAGGTGGTCGATGCGCAGCTCAACCAGGTCGGCAGCCTGCGACGCGGCATCGCGGGCCTGCCTCAACGCATCGATCCCGGCAGCGGCCACCGTGGCGCAGATTTGCGTGCGTGGCATGGGCCGGCCTCAAGGGTTGCAGAGCCCGTGCCGCACGTCAAGGCGGCGTATAATGAAGGCGACCCGGCACGTCATCACGCCACAAGCGAAGGACCCTAGTTCGTTCATGAACTCCCGGATGCTCTGTTCGATTGTCGTCCTCGGCCTGCTGATGGCCGTCTGGCCGTCCGCGTCCACGCGCTACATGTCGGCCGACGAGGTTCGGCCCGGCATGATCGGGATCGGGCGCACGGTCTTCGAAGGCGACCGCGTCGAGGAGTTCAAGGTCCACCTGCTCGGCGTGCTGCGCAACACCACCGGGCCGCGGCGCGACCTGGTGCTGGCCCGCCTCGAGGGCGGACCGCTGGCCCACACGGGCGTCATCGCCGGGATGAGCGGCAGCCCGGTCT
>JARKSS010000458.1 GCA_029974175.1 Vicinamibacterales bacterium | reverse complement strand
CGCGCGAGGAGCGGGGGCCCCCACGCCGGCAGCCGGCGTGGGGCCGCGCTTTTCGTCGGGCGTGTCGCGTAGCGGTGGTGCGGGCACGCATAGCGACCGCCCGACGCGGAGATCCGAAAACCGAGCGGTGCGAGGACGCGTTCCCGCCCCTCGACTTCGCTCGGGGCGCCCTGAGCGACGTCGAAGGGCGAACTGCGAAGCCCGGCTCGGGAGCCGATGCGCCCGTCGGTCCGCGCTACAAACGACCCGATTTAGATCCCGATCAGCGTCGAGAGCCGGTGCAGGCTGCGAGCCGATACCCAGGGCCGCAGTGGCGACCGCGACGGTCGCCCCTGCGCCTGATTCTCGAGGCCTTGCCGAGCCCCGCGCGCTCAGCGCTCGGCCGCGGCCTGCTGGCGCGCCGCCCGGCCCATGTCCCGGATCTCGTGCTTCTTCATCTTGCTGTACAGCGTGGGCCGGTAGAGACCCAGGATGGCCGCCGCCTCCTGCTTGTTCCAGTTGGTCCGCTGGAGCGTCTGCAGGATGGCCATCTTCTCGATCTCGGCCAGCGTCCAGTGCGGCGGGAAGGCGAAATCGGCCGGCGCGGCCGTCTCCTCGCGCAGCGTCTCGGGAAGATCCGACGGCTGTATCTCGGTCCCCTTCGACACCAGCACCGCGCGCTCGATCGCGTTCTCGAGCTCGCGGACGTTGCCCGGCCAGCGGTTCCGGATCAGTACGTGGTAGGCCGCCGGCGAGAACCCGCGGATGGCCTTCTGGTAGCGCTGCGAGAACTTCTCGAGGAAGTGCTCGCAGAGCAGCGGGATATCCTCGGTGCGCTCGCGCAGCGGCGGCACCCGCAGCGTGATGGTGTTGCTCCGGAAGTAGAGGTCCTCCCGCAGCTTGCCCTCGCGGAGCGCCGCGTCGAGATCGATGTTGGTGGCCGTGATGAGCCGGAAGTCCACGTGGACGACCCGGTCGCTGCCGATCGGGCGGTACTCGCGCTCCTGGAGCACCCGCAGCAGCTTGGTCTGCAGGTAGGAGGGCATCTCGCCGATCTCGTCGAGGAGCAGCGAGCCCCCCTCCGCCATCTCGAAGAGCCCC
Source organism: Vicinamibacterales bacterium (assembly GCA_029974175.1). Classification (GTDB taxonomy): domain Bacteria; phylum Acidobacteriota; class Vicinamibacteria; order Vicinamibacterales; family Fen-181; genus JARKSS01. The sequence continues at coordinate 20,686 of JARKSS010000458.1, read as the reverse complement.
TCCTTGTCCATCGTCGCGCCGGTGAACGACCCCTTCTTGTACCCGAACAGCTCCGACTCGATCAGGTCCTTCGGGATCGCGGCGCAGTTGATCTTGATGAACGGCCCCTTCGCGCGCTTGCTGTTGTAGTGGATCGCGTTGGCGATCAGCTCCTTCCCGGTACCGTTCTCGCCCTGGATCAGGATGTTCGCCTCGGAAGCCGCCACGCTCTCGATGAGCTCGAAGAGCTCCTGCATCTTCTTGCTCTTGCCGATGATGTTGGCGAACTTGAACTTGTCCTGCAGTTTCTGCTTGAGCTGCAGGTTCTCGGCCTGCAGGTCCTTCCGCTCCATCGCCTTCTCGAGCAGCGCCATCAGGCTGTCCGAGTCGATCGGCTTCTCGAGGAAGTACGACGCCCCCGCCTTGATGGCCGACACCGCCTTCGAGATCGTCCCGTGACCCGAGATGACCACCACCTCGGTCTCGGGCTGGATCTCCTTGAAGCGGTGCAGCAGGTCGATCCCGTCCACGTCGGGGAGCACCATGTCGGTGACCGCGACGTCGGGGCGCCAGGTACGGAAGATCTCCTCGCCGCGAGCCCCGATCAGGGCCGTCCGCACCTCGTACCCGCCGTGCTCGAGCACGGCCTTCAACCAGTCGGTCATCGCCGGCTCGTCGTCGATGACGAGCACGCGCTTCTTGCGTTTGACGGTCATGCGCCCTCGAAAACCCGCTTGCCCTCCCCCAATCCTGGTGGCCCGCTCGTCGCCGGCCGCGTGCCGTGCCTCAACAGAATGGATGGGGGGAGAGGCGGTGAATGAAGCCCGCGGAAATTATACACACGGAGGCCCAAATGTCACCTATTCGACACTCTGTTCTGTTTTCGTACGAGAAAAGCGTCCGTGATCTGGAATAATGTCTGGCGGGCCGCCCGACACGATGAACGTTTTCGAGACCCGGATCCAGGCCGATTCCGAGCAATTCCGCTCGAACCGCGAGCGGATGGTGGGGTTGGTGGCCGAGCTGCGCCGGCACCTGGCTGAGGCGCGGCGCGGCGGCGGGCCCCGGGCCCTCGAACGTCACCGCCAGCAGGGGAAACTTCCGGTGCGTGAGCGGGTCGAGCGGCTGCTCGACCCGTCGTCCCCCTGGCTCGAGCTGTCGCCGCTCGCCGCCTTCGGGATGTACGACCACGAAGCGCCGGCCGCCGGCCTAGTGACCGGGATCGGGCGGGTCAGCGGCCGCGAGGTCGTCGTGATCGCGAACGACGCCACCGTGAAGGGAGGCACCTACTTCCCGATCACGGTGAAGAAGCACTTGCGGGCTCAGCAGGTGGCCCTCGAGAACCGGCTCCCCTGCGTGTACCTCGTGGACTCGGGCGGGGCGTTCCTGCCGCTCCAGGCCGAGGTCTTCCCCGACCGCGAGCACTTCGGCCGGATCTTCTTCAACGAGGCGCGGATGTCGGCCGAGCGCATCCCCCAGATTGCCGTGGTGATGGGCTCGTGCACGGCCGGCGGCGCGTACGTGCCGGCGATGGCCGACGAGACGGTCATCGTGCGGGGCACCGGGACGATCTTCCTGGCCGGGCCGCCGCTCGTGAAGGCCGCGACGGGCGAGGACGTCACCGCCGAAGAGCTGGGGGGGGCCGACGTGCACACGCGGCTCTCGGGCGTGGCCGACTACCTGGCGGAAGACGACGACCACGCCCTGGCCCTGGCGCGGACGATCGTCTCGACGCTCCACGCGACCAGGCCGCCGGCCCCCGACCTGGCCGCTCCCGAACCTCCGCTGTACGACCCGGCTGAGATCTACGGGATCGTCAACGCCGATCTTCGGGTGCCCTATGAGGTACGCGAGGTGATCGCGCGGCTGGTGGACGGCTCGCGCTTCGACGAGTTCAAGGAGCGGTACGGCACCACGCTGGTCACCGCCTTCGCGCGGCTCCACGGCTACCTTGTCGGGATCGTGGCGAACAACGGCGTCCTCTTCTCGGAGTCGGCACTCAAGGCAACGCACTTCATCGAGCTGTGCAACCTGCGCGGCATCCCGCTGGTCTTCCTGCAGAACATCACCGGCTTCATGGTGGGCCGCGACTACGAGCGAACGGGGATCGCGCGCGACGGCGCGAAGATGGTGCACGCGGTTGCCAACTCGGTCGTCCCGAAGTTCACCGTCATCATCGGCGGGTCGTTCGGCGCCGGCAACTACGGGATGTGCGGCCGGGCCTACGACCCGCGGCTGCTGTGGATGTGGCCCAACGCCCGCATCTCGGTGATGGGCGGCGAGCAGGCCGCCTCGGTGCTGGCCTCGGTGAAACGCGAGCAGCTGGCGCGCGAGGGGCGGACGCTCACCCGGGAGGAGGAAGAGGCCATCAAGCGGCCCATCCTCGAGAAGTACGAGCACGAGGGGTCGCCCTACTACTCCACCGCGCGCCTCTGGGACGACGGGGTGCTCGACCCGGTGGAGACGCGCGACGCCCTGGGCCTGGCGCTGTCGGCGGCGTACAACGCGCCGATCGGGGAGCCGAGGTTCGGGGTGTTCAGGATGTGACCTGCTCGTGGATCGCATGATGTTCCTTCTGACCGAGCGGCGCGGCCCCGTCGAGTACCTCACCCTCAACCGGCCGGAGGTGCGCAACGCGTTCAACGGCGAGATGGTTCGCGAGCTGCGGGCCTGGGCCGAGAGCGTGGACCCCGGCACAGGCGTGCGCGTCGTCGTCCTGTCGGGGGCCGGTCCCGTCTTCTGCGCCGGCGGCGACCTCGAGTGGATGCGGAAGGCGGCCACCTTCTCCCGCGAGGAGAACCTGGCTGACGCGGCCGCGATGGCAGCCATGTTCAGCGCTCTCGATAGGCTCACGGTCCCGCTCGTCGGCCGCGTGCACGGCGCCGCGATGGGCGGCGGGGTGGGCCTGGCAGCCGTGTGCGACATGGTGGTGGCTGCCGAAGAGGCGCAGTTCGCGCTGTCGGAGGTACGGCTCGGCCTCGTGCCGTCGGTCATCGCGCCGTTCGTGCTGGCGAAGATCGGGCGGTCGGCGCCTCGCGAGCTGTTCCTCACGGGGGCGCGGTTCACGGCCCGGCGAGCGCTCGAGATCGGCCTGGTGCACGAGGTCGTGCCGACCTCGTCGCTCGACGAAGCCGTTGGGCGCCGGATCGACGCCCTCCTGGCGGCTGGCCCCGAGGCGGTCTCGGCCGCCAAGGCGCTGATCGAACGGGTGGTCAATGCCGGGCCGGGCGAGGCGGCCGCGATCACGACCGCGGCAATTGCCGACCGCCGTGCCTCGCCCGAGGGCCAGGAAGGCATCCGCGCGTTCCTCGAGAAGCGAAAGCCCGCCTGGGAGGAGGGACGCTAGGTGTTCCGCCGGGTGTTGGTGGCCAACCGCGGCGAGATCGCGCTTCGCGTGATGCGGGCCTGCCGCGAGTTGGGCGTCGAGACGCTGGCGGTGTACTCGGACGAGGACCGCTTCGCGCCGCACGTCGCGGCTGCCGACCACGCGATCGGGATCGGTTCCGCTTCGTCGTACCTCGACCAGGCCACGCTCTTGCGCACGGCACTCGACGAGGGCGCCGACGCCATCCACCCTGGCTACGGCTTCCTTGCCGAGAACGCCGGCTTCGCGGCCGCCTGCGAGCAGGCCGGACTCATCTTCATCGGGCCGCCGCCGCGCGCCATCGCGGAGATGGGATCGAAGATCGCCTCGCGGGCGCACGCTGCCGCCGCCGGCGTGATGGTGGTGCCCGGCGAGATTCCCGGCCACGAGCCTGCCGCGATTTCCGCGGCCGCAGATCGCCTCGGCTACCCGGTTCTGGTCAAGGCCTCGGCCGGCGGCGGCGGCAAGGGCATGCGGATCGTCCGCGAGCCGGGCGAACTGGCGCGCGCGGTCGCCAGCGCCAGGCACGAAGCGGGCGCGGCGTTCGGCGACACAACCCTCTACCTGGAGCGGCTGCTGCACCGTCCGCGGCACGTCGAGGTGCAGGTCTTCGGCGACGCACACGGCCACGTCGTGCATCTCTTCGAGCGGGACTGCTCCATCCAGCGGCGGCATCAGAAGATCGTCGAGGAGAGCCCGTCGCCGGGGCTGCCGGGAGCCTTGCGCACGCGGATGGGCGAAGCAGCGGTCCGCCTTGCGAGGCACATCGGCTATCGCAGCGCCGGCACCATCGAGTTCCTGCTCGAAGATGCCGGCACAGGCGAGCCCCGCTTCTACTTCCTCGAGATGAACACCCGCCTGCAGGTGGAGCACCCGGTGACCGAGGCGGTCGTCGGGGTCGATCTCGTGCAGGCGCAGATCAGGGTGGCAGCCGGTGAACCGCTGCCGTGGAGCCAGGAGCAGCTGACACTGCGGGGACACGCGATCGAGTGCCGGGTCTACGCCGAGGATCCCGCCGCCGGGTTCCTGCCGCAGGCGGGCCGGCTGGCGGTCTACCGCGAACCGGTGTCGCCGGGGATCCGGATTGACAGCGGGGTGACCGAGGGAACCGAGGTGGGCGTCTCCTACGATCCGCTGCTCGCCAAGCTCGTCGCCTTGGCCGAGACGCGCGAGGCGGCGCGCTGCCGGGCTGTCGCAGCGCTCCGGCGGTATGCCATCCTCGGGATCAGGACGAACATCCCGTTCCTGGTGAGGGTGCTCGAGCACCCTCGCTTTCGCGCCGCGACGATCGACACCGGCTTCCTGGACGAGCACGACGAGCTGGCGGCCGACACCGAGGATCCCGAGGCGCTCACGGCCGCGCTTGCAGCCGCCGCCGTTCACGACCCTGGGCTGCAGCCACCCCGGGCTGGCGCTCCGACAGCGCGCGAGGCCGACCCGTGGGACCGCCTGACGCGCTGGGGACGCGTGTCGCCGTGACACCGCCAATGTCCCGGACCCGCGCGACAATCGTACGGCTGGGCGAACGTGAGTTCCGCGTGGAGGTCGAGCCCGACCTCACCGTGACGATCGTCCCCGGCGAGCAACGGGCGCAGATCACCCGTCTCACGGCCGACACCTACCGCGTCGTCACCGCGAGCCGAGCGTGGCACGTCGTCGTGGCGGCTTCGGGCAGCCGGGTGCAGGTGGTCGCCGACGGCCACGTGTTCGACCTCGAGGTCGGCAGTACACCGTCCAGAACGCGCGGGGCGATGCGCCACGACGGCAACGCACTCGCCGCCCCCATGCCGGCTCGCGTGCGCGAGGTGCTCGTGAAGGAGGGACAATCGGTCGCGGCGGGTGACGTGCTCGTCACGCTGGAGGCGATGACGATGGAGCTGGCGGTGCGCGCCCCGCGCGACGGCCGCGTGGTGTCGATTGCCTGCCGCCCCGGGGAGCTGGTCTCGCAAGGCGTGCCGCTGCTGGAGCTGGAAGGCACAGCCTGATCCTCAACACCATGCCTGCACACACTGCCTACCCCGCCGCCGTCCGCATCGTCGAAGTGGGGCCCAGAGACGGCCTGCAGAACGAGGCGGCCGCGCTGTCCATCGAGGAGAAAGTCGAGTTCATCGAGCGCCTCGCGGCGTCCGGGTTGCAGGTCGTCGAGGTAGGCGCCTTCGTGAACCCGTCGCGCGTGCCGCAGATGGCCGACACGGCCGAGGTATTCGCCCGGGTGCGGCGGCGAGCCGGGACGCGGTACACCGCTCTCGTCCCCAACATGAGGGGCCTCGAGCGTGCGATGGCCGCGGGGGCCGACGAGGTCGCCGTCTTCGCCGCCGCGTCCGAAACGTTCAGCCTCCGCAACATCAACCAGGGAATCGCCGAATCGCTCGACAACTACGCGTCGGTCTGCCGGGCCGCGCTCGACGCCCGGGTGCCGGTTCGCGCGTACCTCTCGACCGCGTTCGGTTGCCCGTACGAGGGCCCGATCGAGCCCGGGCGGGTCGCCGTGCTGTGCGAACAGCTCCGCGAGCTGGGTGTGTTCGAGGTGGCCGTCAGCGATACGATCGGCGTTGCGCACCCCGGCCAGGTGGCGCGAGTGCTCGACGAGGTCGTTCCCCGAATCGGCGTGCAGGTCGTGGCGCTGCACTTCCACGACACGCGCGGCATGGCGCTGGCCAACGTCCTCGCGGCGCTCGGATATGGCGTGAGCTGCTTCGACTCCTCGGCCGGGGGACTCGGGGGCTGTCCCTTCGCGCCCGGGGCCAGCGGCAACCTTGCCACCGAAGACCTGGTGTACATGCTGGACGGCCTCGGCATCACGACGAACGTACGGCTCGGCGCCTTGCTCGAGGCCTCGGCCGTCATCGCGACGCGCGTGGATCACGAGCTGCCGTCGCGGGTCTACCAGGCGAGCCGGCGCACCCTTCGTTTCCAACCCGAGATAACCGATGCCGAACGCGGATGAGCTGATGGAGCTGGCCCGGGGCTGCGTGGATGCGCTCGACCTCTCCGACCGGCGCGAGGTGCCGTCACTCGCCGACGTCGAGGAGCAGTGCGAGACGCAGTACGGCGAGCTGCTCGACACGCTGAACGAGGACGAGATCTTCGGCGGGGTCGATCTCGAGCGTCAGCAGCAGATCCTCGACACGCTCGAATCGGCGGCCGGTGAAGACAAGCGCGAGCTGGTCCGCGAGCTGGCCGACCAGCACACGCGCCACGTCTGGCTCATGCAGGAAGCGGCGTTCCACGTGGGCCTTGCCCTCGGGCTGCGCATGGCCGGCGGCCGCGCACAGTAGCCCGTGAGCGACACGCGGGCGAACGCCCACCCCCGTGTACCCACGGGCTGCGGTGAGGCAAGCCCCGTGCATTGGCCGCTGGTCGAGGGTTCGGACCTTCCACCCCGGCCATGGATACCAGCGGCGTTGGCCGCTCGCCCCGACGCGTTCGCGTGGTTGCCTGCCTCGTTGTCGCTGCCGCGGCCTGGGCCGGCGGATGCGGGGAGGGGGCGACCAGCCTTGCGGGACCGACGGCAGACAAGTGCCAGATCTCGGTAACGGCCTTCACCCGGACCTTCGCCGCCGCGGGGGGAACCGGCAGCGTCACGCTCGCAACCACCCGCGAATGTTCGTGGAGCGCCGCCAGCTCCACGCAGTGGATCAGCTTTCCCAGGCAGCCTTCGGGACAAGGGCCGGCATCGTTCGGCTTCGTGGTGGCCGCCAACCCCGCGCCGCGCCCGCGCGAGGGCGCGATCGAGGTCTCGGGACAGCGTCTCGGGATTGCCCAGGAGGCCGCGCCCTGCCGTTTCGATCTCGATTCGGGAACCACCCGCGCCACGGCGTCGGGAGGCAGTGCCTCGGTGCGCGTCTCGGCCATGGCGGGCTGCACGTGGAGGGCCGAGAGCCTCACGCCATGGATCCGCGTGACCGGCGAAGGCCGGGGCGACGGCCCCGGGACGGTGTCGTTCGCCATCGATCCAAACACGGGCGCCGCGCGCACCGGGACGCTGATGGTGGCCGGCCTCTCTCACCGGGTCGAGCAGGCGGCTGCCGTGCCGGGCCCGCCGGCGCCGCCCCCGCCGCCTCCGCCCACGCCGCCTTCGCCGCCCCCTTGCGAGTACCGCCTGTCACCCGCTTCCGTCACCGTTGCCGCCGAGGGAGGCGAGGTGGCGCTCTCGCTCAGAACCGACTCCTCTTGCGCCTGGCAGGCATCTGACGATGCGGCGTGGGTGAGAGTGGGGCCGCCCAGCTCTGGCACCGGGTCGGCGGCAATCCCGGTCTCCGTCGAGGCGAACACCGGCCAGGCCACCCGGCGTGCGACGGTCCAGGTCGCGAGCGCGAGCGTGGCCCTCGTCCAGGTGGGCGCGCCAACGCCCCCGCCGCCGTGCACGGCGTCGGTGTCGCCCACCTCGGCTTCGTTCACCTCGGAAGGCGGCGAGGCCGCCGTGAAGCTGACCGTTGGTGCGGACTGCGAGTGGACGGCCACGTCCGGCGGGTCGTGGCTGGAAGTGCAGCCGGGTTCCGGAGCGGGTGACGCGGTGCTCGAGCTGACGGCGGCGCCGAACCCGGATAGCGCCGCCCGGAAAGCAACCGCGACGATCGCGGGCGAGACGGTGAGCGTGAGTCAGGACGGGGCTCCCGTCGAGGAAGTGCGCGTGGAGGGAAGGGTTCGCGACCTGGCCGGCACCTGCCCCATCGTCCGCTTCCGCGTCCGAGGCACTACGATCACCACCTCGCCCGACACCCGGTACGGCCCCGATTCTCGCAGGACGGCATGCCGCGACCTGCGAAACGGCAGGATTGTCGTCATCACCGGCGTCGTGCGGGACGGCGACGTCGAGGCCACCCTGATCCTCTTCGAGACCAACGGACCCAACCCATGAGAACGACGATCGAGCGGCGCGCCGCAGCGGCACTCGCGGCACTGGTGTACGTGGCGGGCGCGGCGGGAACCGCCCTCGCCCAGCAGCCCCAGGACACCGTGACGGTACGCGAGGCGCTGGTCTTTCTGATCACCACGCAGGCCGTCGACACCGGTGACGCGGCGCGTGACCGCGCGGCAGCGGCGGCGACGAGCCAGACGCTGTCGCGCGCCCTGCTGTCAGCCCTTGCCACGCTGCCGCTGACCTCGTCCTCGGCGGCCTTCACCTACCGCTTCAATCCCACGCTCGGCACACTCGAACGGGCAAGCGAGAGCTTCGGTCCCTTCTTCGTCGAGCGGGCGATGACGGCCGGCCGGGGACGCGCTTCGTTGAGCGTGAACTGGCAGTACGGCCGGTTCACGCGGCTTTCCGACATGGCGCTGCGCGACGGCACCCTCGTGACGACCTCGAACCGCTTTGCCGACGAGGACGAGCCGTTCGACGTCGAGACGCTCGAGCTGCGGATCCGATCGAGCTCACTCACCTTCTCGGGCAGCTACGGGGTCACCGACCGCTTCGATGTGAGCGCCGCCGTGCCGGTGGTGTCGTTGTCGCTGGAGGGCGAACGGACGGACCTGTACCGCGGCACCCGTTTTCAGCAAGCCACCGCCACCGCCTCGGTCACGCGCGTGGCCGACGTCCTGCTGAGGGGGAAGTACAACGCCGCGCACGGCAGCTGGGGCGGCCTTGCGGTTGGGGGCGACCTGAGGCTGCCCACCGGGCGCGAGGAAGACCTGCTGGGCGCCGGGGCGCTTGGCGTGCGCGGCTTCGCGGTGCTCACGGCGGGCACCGGGAACCTGTCGGGCCACCTCGTGACGGGCATCAGCCGCGGCGGCATCGCCGAAGGCATGGACTTCGGCGGTGCCGTGTCGCTCAACCCCACGCCGACGCTGACCTTTGCCGCCGAGCTGTTCGCCCGCCGCCTGGCCGAGGTCGGACGCGTGAGGCAGGCCACCTCGCCGCACCCGCGCATTGCCGGGGTGCAGACACTGCGGCTGGTGCAGGAGGAAGGGAGCCTGACCGAAACGCATGCGGCCGTCGGGTTCAAGTGGAACGTCAGCGGGATGTGGCTGGCCAGCGCCACCGTGGTGCTGCCGGTCAACCGCGCCGGCCTGACGGCGCCGCTGATGCCGTCGATCTCGGTGGAATACAGCTTCTAATCCGATTCCAGTCGTGCAGGAGGTGCAGGAGGTGCAAAGGGGTGCCGGGGGTGCTGGTGCAGGGGGTGCCACGGTGCTGGTGCTCGGGGTGCCAGGCGGGGCACAAGCACCTTCGGCACTTTCAGCACCTCCAGCACTGCACTCGCCTTCGCCGCGCGGTGCGCGGCTACGGCGCGGCAGGCCTTCTGCACCTCTGTACCGTCTGCACCTCCTGCACGATCGGAAACAGGCAGACCGCCTCTGCTACTGGACCTGTGCTTGTACGATTTGCCAGCCGGAGGTGGTGCGCTGCAGCCGGAAGGTCCACTGGCGCGGATGGCTGATCGGGTCGCGCTCCCCAACCTTCGGGACATGGCGGGCCCAGCCGCGGCAGGCCGCCGTGGCCTCGGCCCCTTTCACCGACAGGTCGCACGCCTCGAAGGTGATGCCCTGCGACTCGAGGCCGGCGAAGGCGCGCGCCAGCGCCCGCTCGTCCACGGTCGGCCACACGCGGGTGGCCGCCCGGGCATCGAGGCGGTTGTAGGCCTCCACGTACTGCCCGAGCACGTCGCCGATGGCCTCTTCGTCGGCCGCCACGTCGCGAAGCGCCGCGGGGGCGGCGTCGCCAAGGGGCGGCAAGGACTCTGAGGGAACGGGCGGGGACGCCGCTCCGGCGCGAAGCTCCCCAGGTGGTGCCGGAGCCATCGCGGGCGGTTCCGGCAAGGGCTGCGGCGCGGGCACACCGGCCACCGCGGGCAGCGTTCCCATTGGGGCAGCTCGCGCGGCCGCATTCCTCGTGTCCAAGGCGCCAGTGCGGCTCTCACGGGAGGCCGTCTCCGGGGCTCTGGCCGATGAGCCGGGGGTCAAGGCTGAGGAAGAGGCAACCGCCGAGGGCATCGAGCCGGGCGGCCGGGCCGCCTCTTGCGGTGGCCGGGCCGAGGCCACCGCCCCCGGGGCCGCCTCCCCGGATGTCGCTTGCCCCGGCGGCCGAACCGCTGCCGCCTGGCCGGGCTGGGCCGGCTGCCCAACCCCTAACAGATCTGTAGCGCCCTGGGGCGAGGGCTCGACACCAGCGTCGTGCCGAAGATCGACCGATCGCGGCGCCTCGGGCCGAGGTTGGCCCCGTGGTTCCACCGGGCGCCGTGCGGGAACGATTCGGCTTTCGTCCGAGCTGGGCGCTCGCCACCAGGCCAAGGCGGCCAGCGCGACGACGGCACTGAGGACGGCAACCCAGTGGCTCCAGCGCCGCGCCGCCCATCCGCCCTGGGGCTCCAGCTCGGCCAGCGCCGGCGCCGGCTCTTCGGCCTCGCCGGGCTCGCGAGAGCGCAGCCGCTCGAGCATCACGCGGGCTTCGAGGTTCTCAGGGTCGAGAAGACACGCCTCTTCCAGGCGTTCCTCTGCTTCGAGCTGGTGGCCGGCGTCGAGGGCCACTCGGGCGGCCGAGATGCAGCTCGCCGCCCGCCGCAAACGCATCCGTTGCTCGAACTGGGAACGTGAATCGTCCTGCGACCGCATGGAATCCCATCCAAAACTGCCTGCGACCGTTTGCAAGAGGGGATCCGAGAGGCAGAACGCAAGAAAAGCGGGGTCCCTGCCGCGCAAGGACCCCCAAGGAGGTGGGTAGCTTCGGGTCTACCTACCTCATACGGCGACCCCACCTTCCGCGTTTACCGCCCCCGGTCAAAAACGCAGGGCCGCCGCCAGGACGGCGCGCCGGGGGCGCTGGAAGCGGTTCGGCTGGAGGAAGAGCTGCTCGTCCCGAACCCGGACGCCCTGGTCTCGGAGAAGGCGGGCCCAGGCGGCGGGGTCCCATGGGAACTCGAAGAAGGCCGCCTCTGGCACCGCCAGTCGGTCGCGATAGGGGTTGTTGCTGAAGAAGCCGAGAGGAGCGCCCTGGTCGAAGACGTTGTCCACGCTGGCCTCGAGCGTCACCACCAGCGTCCCGACCCGGATGTCCTGGCGCACCCGGGCGTCCACCTGCGAGAAGGGCGGCTGGCGGCCGAGATCGCCGAGACCGTTGAACCACACGGGGGCGCCGCGGAAGGTGATTTCAGACGATTCGGGGCGGCCCGACTCGAGCAGCGCGGAAATGGAGACCGTGGTGCCGGAAGGCAGCACGAGCGTGGCGTCGAGACCCAGCCGGTGGGGACGGTCGCCGGGCAAGGGGCCATCGACTGGCCGGCCGAACCTGTCGTAGCTCGAGTAGAGGGCATCGAAGGCGCTCGTCAGGTTGGTGCTCTCGCGGCCTCCCTCGTCTGACGCGGCGAGGCCCCCGTAGTTGCCGGTCAGCCGGCTCCATCGGTAACGGGCGGCGAACGCAAGCGGCCGGCCGCGGCGCCGCAGCTCGACTTCCAGCTCGTGATACCGGCGCGAGGCCTTCGGCAGCGGAAAAGCGGGGTGCCCGGGGGCGACGGTTGTCGCCCACCCGGAGCCGGGATTCGCGAGCACCGCGAGTTCGCCCACGCCCGGAAGCGACAGCCCCACGTCCTCGACCGCCCGGACGAGCCACTTCCCCGTATAGGCCAGCCCGACTGAGGTGGAGCGGGCGACCTGGCGCTCGATCCCCGCGCCCCACTCCCCCGTCTGCATCGGGCGCAGCCCCGGGTCGATGCGGGTTGCCAGCACGGACGAGCGGGCCAGCAGCGGGTCGGCGACGTTCCACGGCCGCTGGCGATCCACGCGCTCGATGAACTGCCCGGGACAGTCGCGCCGCCCTTCGTCGCACTCGAGGGTTCGCCAGTCCATGGTGTCGAGCGTCCACGACTCGACGAGGTCATGGCGGGCGCCGAAGAGCGTTCGTGCCAGCCGTATCGTGAAGTGATCGGAGTAGAGGCCAAACCATCCCTGCAGGCGCCACGCGCCGGCATCATCCGGCTTCCAGGCCATCGAGAGGCGCGGCGCCAGCATGTCACCGAAGCCGAAGACGGGCGTGCGGACGCCGGGACCTTCGACGTAGGAAGGCGGTGCCTCCCGCTCGGCGCGTAGGCCCGCCTCGATGCTCAGGTGGCGGCCCGGCGACCACCGGTCCTGCAGCCAGGCGGCCACGCTGGTGCCTGCGGCACGCCCGATCGTCCCGGGTCGCGCCACCGTGTAGTAGCCGTACGCGCCCCTTGCGCGGCTCCCGTTCGCGGTGACCAGCGCCCGGTTCCAGTAAAGCCGGATGACGGGCCGCTCGTGCCCGATGTAGACGGTGTCGGACGTGCGCTCGGCCCGGAGGCCGGCCGCGAACAGGTGGGCGGTGCGGCGCCGGCCGGGGGCCCAGTTGGCCTCGAGCGACAGCAGCGCACGCCGGGTGGTGTCCCTCACGGTGCCGTAGCTGGAGGGGTGGTCGGCAAAGCCCGCGGCGTGGACCTCGCCTGGCGGGATGCCGGAAACCCTGGCGTTCGAGGTCGCAAAGATGCGCCGGGTCGCGGTGCCCCGGAACGAACGGGGCGTCCACGAACTCGGGAACGACAGCGCCGCGCTCGCGGAGAGGGACCACGCCCCTCCAATCGGCCAGTCGATCGAGGGCGAGAGCGTGAGGCGCCGTGCGTCGGCACCCGTGTCGCGCCAGCGGGCCTGGGTTTCCACGGCCCCGGCAAACGGCGAGCGCGTCAGGCCCGCGGTCGGCGACCCGTCGGGCAGGCGGCCCTGGTCGGGCTCGAGCGCCGGGGCGCCTCCGCGATTCCGTCTGCGCCCGAACGCCACCGCGAGCCGGGCCCGGCGGCCGCGCGAGAACGTGGCGGTCAGGTTGGCGCTGCCCTGCGCCGACCAGGAAAACCAGGAGAAGTGGCGGACGACGCGGTCGGGATCGTCCAGGAAGACGACCTTGCGGTGGTGATCGCGCCGGCTGAACGAGCCGGAGGCGTGAAAGGACAGGTGCGGAAGCCCGACCGGTCCGCCAAGACTGAAGCCGGGCGTCACATCGGCCCACGGGGTGGCCGGGATGGTAAGGTTTCGTTCGACAAGGTTGCGGTCCCACGGCGAGTAACGCGAAAACCGGCGTGGCGCGCCGTTCAGGCGCCACCCCTCGTAGACGAACGACGCCTCGCCGGAAAGGCGCGACGCTCCCGCGCGCCAGGCCGCAGAGATGGCACCGCCTGTGCCGCGCGCCGCACTCGCCCCGGGCCGTTCCGGGGCGTCGAGACGAAGCGCCTCGAGCGCATGGACCGCGGGATGAGGCCCGTGCTCCTCAGGCGCCGGGTACTCCACGCCGTCGATGAAGAGGCGCGGCGGGGCGAAGGCATCACCGGCATCCCGCCACCAGTTGCCGGGCGAGGGCTGCGCGAGGTCGAGGCGCAGCGCGTCGAACAGCGTTCGGCGTGCCGGCAAGTTCGACAGGTCCTCTCGATCGATCGCCGTCCTCGCCGACATCGTCGCAACCGGAACGCCCGCCGCCCTCGGCGTGGACCGCTCTTCGGCCCGGAGTGCGAGCACGAGCACCGTGTGCTCGCCAGGTGCAACGGTGGCCGCGGCGCCCTCGGCCTGGCCGGCCGTTGCCGCGAACACCTGGTAGGTGCCTGGCGCGACCGCCAGCATCACGCACCGCCCGTCCTGCCGGGTTGTGCATCGGCAGGGTTCTCCGGCGGCCTCTGGGGCGGCCGTCACCAGGACACCGGCCAGAGGCCTGCCGGCGACGTCCTCGACCGTCACCTCCACCGTTCCAGTCCGCTGCTGGGCTGCCGCCAGTTGCGGCGCCACGAGCAGCAGCAAGAGGAGGACAGGCGCCGGGCGGCAGACTCGCATAGCCACCTCGCGCCGCCAGTCTAGGACGCCGCGCTCTTCCCTTCGCGGTGCCCGCCCCCGATTGCATGCAACGGCACTCGGGAGTCAGGAGTCGGGATTCAGGAGTCGGGATTCGGGAACTGCTCCCGAATCCCGAATCCTGGAACACTCGTCAGTGCGACGAGAGGTGGGCGAAGACCCGCGGTTCGAGGTCGCGGAAGGCTGGCGGCTGAGGAACGGGTGAACCAGCGAAGACGCTCTTCCCCCACGCGGCCAGCGAGGGGTCCTTGGTCGCTGATGCCCATTCGCCGAGCGTGCGCTCCGCGTCGGCCGAACGCCCGAGCCGCTTCAAGGCCAGTGCGCCCAGCAGCAGCCCGAAGCCGGGGCGCCGATCGTCGCCCAGTTGCTTCCAGGCGGCCGCGGCCTCGGCGGTTCGCCCCGACCGTTCGAGTCCGAGCGCCTGCAGCCAGTCCTCCAGGCGCTCGTCCACCTGCTCCGGGTACGGCTTCCCGGCTCCAAGGTGCTCGGGCCACTCGCGGGCCGCCTTGACGCGCTCGACGAGGCGGTCGAACTGCGATGCGCGAAGCGCCTCGACCGCGAGCATGAGCTGCGTCTCGCGGTACAGCAGGCGTCCTTCCATTGCCCCCTCGAAGGGCAGCACCTCGAGCCTCTGCAGCAGCGCGTCGGCCTCGGCGTACCGCCCCGCCCGCAGGAGCGTGCGGGCGTGAAGCATGCCGAGGATGTAGTTCGAGGGCTCGGCCGCGGCGTACCGCGCCGCGACCTGGCGGGCCTGTTCGATCTCGCCGTCCTCGATCAGGTGTTCGGCCAGCTGCTTCCCAAAGCGCCACGCGCGCGGGTCGAGTTCGATGGCACGCTCGAGGTCGGCCCGGGCGCGAGTTCTCGACACCATGACCATCGCCTCCGCTCGCGCGGCGTAGAACGGCGCGTAGCGCGGCTCGTTGCCCAGCCGTTCCAGCAGCGTGCGCGCGCCCTCCAGGTCGTTGAGCGCCCACCGCACGAGCGCAAGGTAGTAGGTCGCCTTCCAGCCCTTCGCATTCCGCGCGGCCCATTCGAAGACATCGAGGCTCTCGGGCCGGAACGGGAAGACCAGCTCGGGCGACGCGGCCCCGGCGTCGTGCAGCAGCGTGGCGGCCTCGGGGTCGTTCTCGAGCGCCGCGAGCCAGGCGCGCCAGTACAACACCTCGGTCGCCCCCGGCGCGAGCGCCAGGACACGGCGCGCGTCCGCCGTGCGCCCCACTGACACATACCAGGCGGCCAGTTCGAGGAAGGTCTCGTGCGGCATCTCGTTCCTGACGCCCGACACGAAGGTTCGCCTGGCCGACTCGTCGTGCGGCGCCAGGAGATGACGCTCGAATTGCTGGAAGTGGTTCAGGCCGTCGATGGCCGCAAGGCGGTCCAGGTGGGCGCGGGCCCGCGCAGCATCGTTGCGCAGCCGGGCAATCGTTGCGCGCAGCTGCCAGGGATCGAGCGCCATCGGCTCCGAGTCGGCCGCCTTGATCGCGTACTCCTCGGCTTCACGCAGGCGGCCCTCCGCCAGGTAGACCTTCGACAGCTCCGTCCACGCTGCGGTCCGCCAGGCCGGCGAGAGGGCGGCCACCTCGAAGCCGTCCTTCGCGTCGGCCGCCTTGCCGAGGCGCCGCGAGGCCAGGCCGTAGACGTAGTTGGCCAGCGGGTCGTACGTGTCGATGCTCAGGGCCAGGCGTGCCCGGTCCCACGCATCCTGGTCGCGCCGCTCGCGAAGGTCGAGCATCGCGAGATCGCCGAGCGCCGGGAGGAAGTAGCGGTCCTTGGCCAGGCTGGCCTCGAGTGCCCGGCGGGCGCGGGCGTACTCCCGTTGTCGAATCCACTCCTTGCCCGACAACCACGCCCCGAACGCCGACTCCCAGTCGAAGTCGGGCGGCGAAGCGACCGGGCGCGAGAGGGCGGTCTCGGCGGACGCCTCGTACTCGAACATCCCGCCGCGAATCCGCACCGACACGCGGTCGGCGCTCTTCGCGCCGTCCACGACCTGGACCCAGGTCTGCATCGGCCGCAGCGACACACGGCCCGCGTAGAGCACGCGCTCACCGTCCTTGACCTCGACGGGGCCCTCGATGCCCTCGAGCGGCGAGAAGGCCACGCGCAGCCGACCGTTCTCGGCCGTGACGTTCAGCGCGCCGTGCCGGTTCGCCTTGACGAACCCACCCGTCCCCTTCACCGGAAACCAGTACTCGGTCCACGCGTCGGCCGCATGCGGCGCGAACCCGGTGTGCTTGAAGGGCGTACGGGTGCTGTCCTCCGCGGCCTGGTTGAACAGCCGGCCCGACTGCACCTCGACGTACTGCCCGTCTTCGTCGGTGAGCAGCCCCTCCCAGATCATCCCGTTCCGCGACAGCCCCCAGATCCACGCCTTCTTCCCGAGTTTCTCGTCCCGCTCGGCGTACCGCGCCATGCCGAAGTCCTCGTCGTGCCAGTAGCCGCCGAAGAACCCCCCGTGGCGGCCGACGACGTGGTACGACTTGGCGGGGCCGAAGTCGTTCTGCTCGTAGAAGGCGAGGTTGCGCCCCGTCTTGGGGTCGATCGGCCAGGGCGAAGCCTCGCCGCCGTGGCCGATGTGGTGTGTGCCGGGGTAGACCAGTTCGAGGTTGCCGGCCGCCTTGATGGCGCCGTTCATCCAGGTGTAGTAGGGCTGCTCGAGCGTCGAGCCGTTGTACCAATACGACCGCGTGGTGAAGTACGCGCGGTCGGGCGGCAACCCAACCTCGACCCTCCAGGTGGTGCGCGTCAGCAGGTCGAGCGTCCCGACGATCACGCTCGCGCTTCCGTCGGGGGAGGTGCGCACCTGGTAGTCCACCGGCGTGGCGCAGTTCGGCGTGTGGCCGATGATGCCGTAGTTGGCCTCGATGCCGCCGCTCGTCCACGGCCCGCGCATCGCGATGTCGCGGAACTTCACGACCTGGTTGTTGTAGAGGAACGACTTCCCGGTTGACTTCTCGAACGCCGCCCAGACCTTCCCGCCTATCTCCGGGAGCACCCACACCTTCAGGTAGGGGTTTTCCAGCTCGACGACCGTCCATTCCCGGTCCACGGGCGTGTTGGTGTACCCGTCGAAGCGGTAGTAGGGGTAAATCCGGCCGACCACCGGGATCGGGTTGGGGTCGGAAAACGGGTACGTGCGGAAGACCTTCTTGTACTCGCGCACCGTCGCGCGCGGGGCGTTCGCGGCCGGGGACTGGGCCTCGCCGGGCACAGCGGCGGCCGCCAAAAGGAAGGAAAGGATCGGCAGAAACCTGGACGGGCGGGTAATCATGGCCGGGATTGTGCCACAATCCCCTGTCCCCCCAAAGGCGCCCTCACGACACACCATGAAGACCACACTGTTCCGACTCACGATCGCCCTGCTCGCGCTTGCCGGCCCCGCGGCGGCCGCCCCTGCCGGGCCCGCGGCGGGCTGGCTGCGCTACCCGGCCATCTCGCCCGACGGGCAGACCATCGTCTTCACCTATCGCGGTGATCTCTACCGCGTGCCCGCCGCTGGCGGTCATGCCATTCCGCTCACCGTCCACGACGCGCACGACTTCATGCCCGTCTGGAGCCGCGACGGCAGGCACCTCGCATTCGCCAGCGACCGGCACGGGAACTTCGACATCTTCGTCATCCCCGCGACGGGAGGCGAGGCGCGGCGGCTCACGTTTCACTCGGCCGACGAGTTCCCCTATGCCTTCGAACCAGGCGACCGCGCCGTGGTGTTCGGCGCGGCGCGCCTCGACGCGGCAGCCAACCGCGGCTACCCCACGGCGTCGCAGCCCGAGCTGTACCGCGTCCCGGCCGAGGGCGGCCGCGTCGAGCAGATCCTGACGACGCCGGCCGAGGACGTGAGCATCGACGCCGCCGGCACGCTGTTGCTCTACCACGACAAGAAGGGCGGCGAGAACGCCTGGCGCAAGCACCACACCTCGGCGATCGCCCGCGACATCTGGGCCTTCGACGTGAAGGCCGGGACCCATCGCAAGGTCACGACCTTCGAGGGCGAGGACCGGACACCGGTGCTGGCCGACCAGGGCCAGGCCTTCTACTACCTGAGCGAGGAAAGCGGCTCGTTCAACGTCCACAAGATGGCCCTGCAGGGCGGGCGATCGCAGCAGCTCACTTTCTTCAAGAAGGCGCCCGTCCGCTTCCTCACCGCCTCGGCATCCGGCCTGCTGTGCTTCGGCTACGAGGGCGAGATCTACACGATGAAGCCGGGGGCCCGGCCGCAGAAGGTGGCCGTCACCCTCGCGGTGGACGCGCGCGCCAATGCGCGGCGGGTGCTGCCGGTGACGGGGGGCGTGCGCGAGCTCGCCGTCGCGCCGAGCGGCAAGGAGGTGGCCTTCGTCTTTCGCGGCGAGGTGTTCGTCACCAGCGTCGAAGGGGGCGTGACCAAGCGCATCACCAACACGCCCGGCCAGGAGCGCGGCGTGAGCTTCTCACCCGACGGCAAGGCCCTGCTCTACGCTTCGGAGCGCGGCGACCGGTGGAAGATCATCGAGGCCCGGCGCGTGCGCGACGAGGAGCCGTACTTCTACGCCTCGACGCTGATCCGCGAAACGCCGATCATCGCCAACGACAAGGAGAATTACCAGCCCGCCTACTCACCCGACGGGAAGGAGATCGCCTACATCGAGGATCGGACGACGCTGCGCGTCTACAACACCGAGTCGAAACAGACGCGCACCCTCCTCACCGACCGGCACCTGTTCTCGAACGGTGACGCCGACCAGTACTTCCAGTGGAGCCCTGACGGGCGCTGGATTCTCTTCGACTACGCGGTCCCGGGCTTTGCTCCGGGTGAGGTCGGTCTCGTCCGTGCCGACGGCACCGGTGAGGTCGTCAATCTCACCCGCAGCGGCTTCCATGACAGGGGGGCCCGCTGGATCCTTGGCGGCAAGGCCATGCTGTGGCTCAGCAACCGCGACGGCCTGCGGGCCGCGGCCCAGAGCGGCGCGCCGCAGCTCGACGCCTACGCAATGTTCTTCACGCAGGAGGCGTGGGACCGGTTCCGCCTCACCAAAGAGGAACTGGCCCTGGTCAAGGAGATCGAGGAGAAGGAAAAGAAGGAGAAGGCTGAAGCCGGAAAGGACAAGGAGAAGAAGGACGCCGCGGACAAGGAGGCCAAAGCCGACGAGGTTGTCATCGACCTCGACGGGATCGAACTGCGCAAGGCCCGCCTCACCATCCACTCCTCCTCGCTCGGCGACGCGCTGGTGAGCAAGGATGGCGACACCCTCTACTACCTCGCCCGCTTCGAGAAGGGCATGAACCTCTGGTCCACGAACCTGCGGACCAGGGAAACCAAGATGGTCCTCGCGCTGGCCGCCAACGCCGCCCGACTCGAGTGGGACAAGGAACAGAAGCACCTCTTCCTGCTTGCCGACGGCAGCCTCTCGAAGATCGACCCGGCCACCGCGAAGAAGGAACCGATCGCGATCAAGGGCGAAATGGTGCTCGACGTCCCGGCCGAACGCGAGTTCATGTTCGAGCACGTCTGGCGTCGCACGGCGCGAACCTTCTACACCGCCGGATACCACGGCGCCGACTGGCCGGCGCTCAAGGCGATGTACCAGAAGCACCTGCCGCACGTCGGCAACGGCCACGAGTTCGCCGAGCTGCTGAGCGAGATGCTGGGCGAGCTGAACGTCAGCCACAGCGGCGCCCGCCATGCCCGCTCGGCCCCGGAAGACGACGCGACCGCGGCGCTCGGCGCTTTCTACGACCCGGCGCACCGGGGCCCGGGGTACCGCATTGCCGAGGTGATCAAGGACGGCCCGCTCGACCGCACGGGCGTCAAGCCCGCCCCGGGCACCGTGATCGAGGCCATCGACGGCGAGCCGATCGGCGCCAACCGAGACATCGCCGAGTTCCTCAACCGGAAGGCGGGGCGCAACGTCCTCCTCACCCTCGTCGAACCATCCGGCAGGCGCGACGTCGTGGTCAAGCCGATCACGCTCGCCGAGGAGGGGCGGCTGCTCTACACGCGCTGGGTGCGGCGCAACCAGGAGGAGGTGGACCGGGCCAGCAAGGGGCGCCTCGGCTACATCCACGTCCCCGGCATGAACGACGGCGCCTACCGGTCGGTCTTCGAAGAGGCGCTCGGCAAGTACGCCACGCGCGAGGGCCTCGTCGTGGACACGCGGTTCAACGGCGGAGGCGACCTGGTGGCGGACCTCGCGATGTTCCTCAGCGGCCGCAAGTTCTTCGACTACACCACCGACACCCGAAGCAGCGGCTACGAGCCGAACTTCCGGTGGACCAAGCCGAGCGTGTCGCTGGCCAACGAGGCGAACTACAGCGACGGGCACTGCTACGCCTACTCGGTGAAGGCGCTCGGCCTCGGCAAGCTGATCGGGATGCCGGTGCCCGGTACCTGCACGTTCGCCGGGTGGGAGATGCTGCCCGACGGCGCCACCCGGTGGGGCGTTCCTCCGCTCGGGGTGAAGGACATGGACGGGAAGTACCTCGAGAACCGTCAGACCGCGCCCGACATCCAGGTGGCCAACACCCCGGAACGCCAGGCCGCCGGGCAGGACGAGCAGCTCGAGGCTGCCGTCGCCGCCCTGCTCG
>JARKSS010000432.1 GCA_029974175.1 Vicinamibacterales bacterium | reverse complement strand
AGAACGGCGAGCGCGAGGCCGGCTTTGCCCCCCACATCACCATCGGGCAGGCGTTCTGATGCGACGGCACATCGGGCAGGAGGGGAAGGGGAACAGCAGCGTGGCGAACACGTCCCGGACGGCCCTGGCGGCCACCGCGGTTATCCTCTGGTTTGCCGTGGCACCGGCGGGCGCGCAGCTCGTTGACCGGGTGGCCGCCGTTGTCGGGTCGGGCGTCATCACGCTGTCTGACGCGCGGGCGGTGCTCGCCCTCGGCTTCGTGCAGGCTGCCGGCGGCGAACCGATTGCCGAGGCCGTGGGGTACCTCGTCAACCGTCAGCTGATCCTCGACGAGGTCAACCGCTACGCCGCCCCTGCGCCCGATCCAGCGGCTGTCGAGCGGCGGCTTGCCGAGGTGAGGGCGCGCTTCCCCGACGCCGCCTCGCTGCAGCGCACCCTCGACGCCACCGCGATGACCGAGCTGCGGCTGCGCGACTTCGTGAGCGACACCCTTCGCATCGAGGCGTACCTCGATCAGCGTTTCAACGCGCAGGCCCAGCCTTCGCCCGACGAGGTCGAGCGCTACTTCCAGGACCACCAGGCCGAGTTCAGCACCGGCGGCGAGATTCCTCCCTTCGAGGCGGTCCGCCCGCGCGTGCGGGAGCGGGTGCTGGCCGAGCGCCGCACGGCGCTGATTGCCGACTGGCTCGACCGCCTCCGCCGCCGCTCGACCGTGCTGGTGTACTGACCGGCCGACTCGCTCCGGCTGACCGCCTACATCTGCCCCAGGATTGCCGAGCGGAGGATCTCCGCGGTGTTGAACCCCGAGTGGCTGACCACCGGGGCCGCGACGCTGCCGCGGCGCAGGTACACCACGCCCCAGAACAGGCCGAGGGCGGCCGTCGTCACGGCCACGTCGGTTCCCTGGAGCGAGTGGCCCAGCCCGAAGACGACGCTGAAGAGGATGAGGCCGACCGCGGCGCCGCCCAGGTGCTGCCGGAAGCGGTGCAGGATGAAAGCGCGTTGCACCTCCTCGCGCACGCCACCGCCGATGACCGCCACCGCCGCGAAGATGGCCGCGTGACCGGGCGAGCCGGTGAGCGTCTCGAGCGGGTTCACCTTGACGTCGTCGAGCGCCGGCACGAGCAGCCGGACGGCCAGCATCACCACCAGCGCCAGCAGGAACACGAGCGGGATGTGGAGGACGCCGACGGCCGCCTCGCGCAGCACCGGGCGCGTGCCGAACATCACGTCCGACACCCGTTCGCCGTGCAGCCGGAGGAACCAGGTCACCAGCGCCAGCAGGAGCAACGCGTCGGCCAGCGGGAGCACGAACACGTAGGCGGGAGAAAGGGACCCGTCCGGGCCGTACGGCGCGATGCCCGCGAGGGCCAGGAGCCCCGCGAGCGCCAGCTGGGTCGGGAGCCCCGAGCAGAGGATGACCTCGATGACCGCCGCCGCCCTGGCATTCAGCCCTCCCGGGGGCTCGCGCGGCGGGGGCGGCAGCCCCTTCGCGAGCGAATCGTCGTCCACTTGGCCGACTCTATCACGGGCCGGATCGAATCCTGCAGACGAGCTCCCGGTTGGCCGGTGAGCCGGTGCGGCAGCGAGACCGCTGGGCCAATCACCGCGGAAACGGCCCCGGCGTCTGGGGCGTGTGTCGCTCCCCGCTCAGCTGGACCATGTAAGAATTACCCGATACACTGGGTCTTGCCGTTCATCCGAGCCGGCCCGCGGCCGGCGTTCTCTCCGAGGCCATTCCCGTGGAACACGTTCATCCCGCCGCCGCCGACGCGGATTCCGGGCAGGCCCCGGGCGTCACCGAGCGGGTGCTGATCGTCGAAGACGACCCGTCCACGCGCCTGGGGCTGACCGAACTGGTGAGGAACTGGGGTTACCTGGCCGACAGCGCCGAGGACGGCGAGGAGGGGCTTCAGAAAATCACCACCTTCCGCCCGGCGATTGTCGTGACCGACCTGGTGATGCCCCGCATGGACGGGCACCAGCTGCTCAAGGCGCTGCGCGAGCAGGATCCCGACATCGCCGTTGTCATCCTCACCGCGCAGGGGTCGGTCGAGTCGGCGGTCGAGGCGATCAAGGACGGCGCCTACGACTACCTGACCAAGCCGGTCGATCCGCAGCGCCTGCAAATCCTGCTCGCCAACGTCGTCGAGCGCCAGGAAACGCTGCGCGAGGTCAAGGCGCTCAGGCGGCAGCTGCGCGACCAGGGGGCCTTCGGCCGGATGATCGGCGCCAGTCCCGGCATGCGGAAGGTCTACCGCGTCATCGAGCAGGCCGCGCCGACCTCGGCGTCGGTCCTCATCAGCGGCGAGTCGGGGACCGGCAAGGAGCTGGTGGCACAGACCATCCACCAGTTGAGCCCGCGCGCGAACGCGCCGTTCGTGGCCATCAACTGCGCCGCGATCCCCGAGACGCTGCTCGAGAGCGAGATCTTCGGCCACGAGAAGGGGGCGTTCACCGGGGCCGCCGACCGGCGCCAGGGCTGCTTCGAGCTGGCCGACCGGGGCACGATCTTCCTCGACGAGATAGCCGAGATGACGCCCGCGACGCAGGTGAAGCTGCTGCGGGTGCTGCAGGAGCGCAGCTTCCGGCGCCTGGGCGGCCGCCAGGAGCAGAAGGTCGACGTCCGGGTGATCGCGGCGACCAACGCCGACCCGGACGAGGCCGTGAAAAAGGGGAAGCTGCGCGAGGATCTGTACTACCGGCTCAACGTCTTCGGCATCACGCTGCCTCCGCTGCGCGAGCGCAAGGAAGACCTGCCGCTGCTGACGCAGTTCTTCCTCTCCGAGTTCAACCAGCGTAACGGCAAGTCGATTGCCGCGCTGAACAACGAGGCGATGCGGATCCTCGAGGGTTACGCGTGGCCGGGCAACGTCCGCGAGCTGCGCAACGTCATCGAGCGGGCGACGATCCTGGCCGACGGTCAGTTCATCGAGCCGCGGCATCTGCCGGCGGCGCTGGTCCAGGCCGGCGAGACCGCGAGGCCCTCGCTGCAGCTGCCGCCGGGGACGACGGTCGAGGAAGCCGAGCGGCGGCTGATCCAGATGACGCTCGAGCACACCCGCGACAACAAGACGCGCGCGGCCGAGATCCTCGGCATCAGCCTGAAGACGCTGCACAACAAGCTGAACAAGCTGAAGCTGAGAAAGTAGTCCCTTGCACCTTTCCATCAAGGCCAAGCAGGTCGGCGGCATCTCGCTGATTGTCGGCCTCGCCGTCGTCGCGCTGAGCGCCATCCACCTCTCGACGCTGGTGAAGATCAGCCTCGAGGAGAGCCAGGCGCGCGCCGAGCTGCTGGTCTCGGCCATCTTCCAGCGTGCCCGCCTGGTGGTGCCGGGCCAGGCCGACCCGTACGAGGCGCTGCGCCAGGATGGCGGTCTCCGCTCGATCCTCGAGTCGAGCGTCTACTCGAAGTCGGTCGTCTACGCGGCGATCGTCGACCCCAACGGCGTGGCGGTGGTGCACTCGGTGCCCGACCGCGAGGGGAAGCCGCTCGCGTCGGCGGGGGCCCTCGACGAGGTGATCGCGTTGCCGAGGCGCGAGCAGGTGGCGCGGGTGTACTCCTCCGAGAGCCTCACGCTCGAGGTCAGCCAGCCGCTGCGCCTCGGCACGAGGGATTTCGGCGCGATCCGGGTGGGCGTCTCGACGCTCCTGATCCGGCAGGAGATGTGGGAGGCGCTCAAGCCCGCCATGGTGACGGCGC
>JARKSS010000425.1 GCA_029974175.1 Vicinamibacterales bacterium | reverse complement strand
CCGCCGTCCGATGGTGCGACGACCGTGTGGTGGAGGTCACCGCCTGCGACGAGGCGTGGGCGCGCGAGCTCTCGCGGGATCTCCCGGAGATCACCCGACGGCTCGAGGCACTGGTGGGCACGGGCGTGATCACCGAGGTGCGCCTGGCGTCGCCGCCCCGACGGGGTCGCGCCTGATGCCGAGCCCGATTGGCCACGCGCTCGGGGCGCTCGCGGCCGGGTGGGCGGTGGCGCCGTCTCCCCCGCCGAAGGTGGGAGCCGGCGGCCGGACAGCCCGGGGGCCGGGCCTGCGACGGGCGGGGTTGATCGCCGGTGTCGCGCTCCTGCCCGACCTCGACCTCCTGCTCGGCGCGCACAGCCAGTGGACGCACAGCATCGGCGCCGTCGGCTTGGTCTTTCTCGCGGCCTGGCTGGCGGGTCGCGGCCGCCATCCCCGTCTGGCCGCCGCCCTGGCGCTCGCCTACGCCACTCACCCGTTCCTCGACTGGCTGGGCCAGGACGCAACGCCGCCCTACGGGGTGATGGCGGGCTGGCCGTTCACCGACCGCTACTTCCACTCAGGCGCCGACCTGTTCACTGGCATCTCGCGCCGCTACTGGCTGCCGGACTTTCTGGCGCACAACCTGGCGGCCGTCGCGCGCGAGGTGGTGCTGCTGGGGCCGTCCGCCCTGGCAGCCTGGTGGTGGCAGCATCTGCGCCGACGGCACGCCGCGCCACGGCGGTTCCTGCAACCGGATGCGGTTTCCGCCGGCGAAGGCGAAAGTCTCAACCGCGGCAAGTAACTGATGGCAGGACGTTTGTGCTGCACACTGCCTAAACTTTCGCTTGACAGCGTAGCGGCACGCCTCTAGAATGCTGGAGCTTCAGCCCGCTGACGCCCGTGCCTCGAGCCAGGGGGCGCCTGAAGCCGCCTCACCGCCCCGAGCCGTGAGCCCTGAGCCTGAGCCTCTTTCCTGAAGGAGCCCGCGCATGCCCGCCGACGACCGCAACGAACGCACCAAGGCCCTGGACGTGGCCGTCAGCCAGATCGAGAAGCAGTTCGGCAAGGGGTCGATCATGCGCCTCGGGTCGAAAGGGGCGATCACGCCGGTGGACGCGATCCCGACCGGCTCGATCAGCCTCGACTACGCCCTCGGCATCGGGGGGGTGCCGCGCGGACGGGTCGTGGAGATCTTCGGCCCCGAGTCGTCGGGCAAGACCACGCTCGCGCTGCAGGTGATCGCACAGGCACAAAAGCTGGGCGGGATGGCGGCCTTCGTGGACGCCGAGCACGCGCTCGACGCGACCTACGCCAAGAAGCTCGGCGTGGACCTCGAGAACCTGCTCGTCTCGCAACCCGACAACGGGGAACAGGCACTCGAGATCGTCGAGGTGCTGGTACGCTCGGGCGGCGTCGACGTGGTGGTGGTCGACTTGGTCGCCGCCCTGGTGCCGCGGGCCGAGATCGAGGGCGAGATGGGCGAGGCGCAGATGGGCCTGCAGGCCCGCCTCATGTCGCAGGCGCTGCGCAAGCTCACCGGGGTGGTCTCGAAGTCGAAGACGTGCCTGGTGTTCATCAACCAGCTGCGCGAGAAGATTGGCGTGATGTTCGGCAACCCCGAAACCACCACCGGGGGACGCGCGCTGAAGTTCTACGCGTCGGTGCGCGTCGACATCCGCCGCATCGCCAGCATCAAGGACGGCGATGCGATCATCGGCGGCCGCACGCGGGTGAAGGTCGTGAAGAACAAGGTCGCCCCCCCGTTCCGCGAGGCCGAGTTCGACATCCTCTACGGCGAGGGGATCTCGCGCGAAGGTGACCTCCTCGACCTGGCGGTGGATCGCAAGATCGTGGACAAGAGCGGCACCTGGTTCGCCTACAACGGGGAGCGACTCGGCCAGGGGCGCGAGAACGTCAAGCAGTTCCTCCGCGACCACCCCGAGATCACGCAGGCCATCGAGGATCGCGTGCGCAAGGAGCTTGGCCTGACTCGCGAGGAGAACGCCGCCGTCTAGTCGTGCTGGCGCAACCCACTCGCAACGCTCCGCGACCAACCTCGCCGTTCCGCCCTCGAGCGGCGGGCCTGGCCGCGCTTGCTGCCATCACGCTGAGCCTGTACTTCGGCGTGGTGCACGCCTTCTCGTTCCACCCTCCCTCCTCGCCCTCGGCGAAGGGGATCAATCTCGCCATCCTCGCGATGGACGTACTGCTCGCGGTGCACGTGGCGTGGGGAATCGGCGCGCTCGTCCGAGGCCGGTTGCCGAGGGCGGAGGAATCACCGCGCAGCGGCCTCTCTCGCCGAAGCGCGCAACGCGAAGGCGGGCGCTCGCCAGCCCGGTGGGCGTTTTACCTCCTCGCGACGATCTCGCTGGCCGGCGTGGTGGCGCTGCACGCCGACTACCTCGTCACCAGGCATCGCGGCACCGACTCGGGGCTTGCCGGGTCGCTCGTCACCATCAAGATCCTCGTCCTGGCGGCCCAGCTCTCGGCGCTCCTCTTCCTCGGGCTCGGCCGGAGCCGGGCCCGGTCGCTCCGCGAAGTGGCGGGCCTGTTCGCCCCCGGCTGGCGGGGCGTCGTGCTGCTGTCGGTCGTGCTGGCGCCTCTCGTCAACTACCTCGCGCACAACCTCGAGCTCTTTTCCCTCGCAGGCCTGGTCGAGTACCTCGCGCTGTTCCTGCTGCCCCCGCTGGCCGCCCTCGCACTGCTCACCTTCTTCGAACGCACGTACGACGCGGGTCCTGCCGCCGCTCCGTTCGTGGCCAGCCTCGCGTTCCTGTACTACTCCATGCCGCTCGTATGCGCGGTGCTGGAGAAACCGGTCGAGGCGCTCTTCGCCCAGCAGGCCGCCCTCGCGCTTGTCCTGTCGGCCGGCCTCGCTCTCGCGTACCGGGCCAGCCCCGGGATTGCGAGCAAGACCATCGGAATCGCGGTCGCCTGCAGCATCACCGCCTCCCTGCTTCAGGCCACGCTCGTCCCTCCCGGGAACGCAACGCCTCCGGCGCCCGCGGCGGTTTCGGCCGGCTCGGAGAGCGAACACGAACCCATGCCGGCCGGACTCTCGCCAGCCAAGTCCACGCCCGACGTCTACCTGCTCATCTACGACGGCTACGCCGCTCCCAAGTCGCTCCGGGAGTACGGCTGCAACGACGGCTGGGAGGCCGGGTACCTGGGAAGCAGGGGGTTCAGGATCTACGAGAACGCCTACTCCCTCTTCCTGTCGACTCGCCGAAGCATGGGAAGCCTGATGAACCTGGGAGGCGCCCCGTCGAGCGCGGGCATCGGGGGCGACAACCGCTCCATCCGTTTTTTCCGCGAGCACGGCTACGAGGTGAACCTCGTCCTCAATTCCTACATCCTCCAGGGCAGCAACCGGATGGCGGCCGACTTCGTCTTCCCGCCGTGGGCCCCGCGGTCAAGCCTTGGGCTGTTGTACAGGAGCATCGCGGGCGGCGAGTTCAAGTCCGAGATCGTGTTCCAGGACTTCGAGTGGGAAGAGTGGCTCGCCACCAAGAGGCGCGTGCTCTCTGGCAGGTCGGGCCGGCCCAGAATGCTGTATGCCCACTCGAGGTTCCCGAACCACAGCCAGAACTCCGGCGCCTGCCTGCCGGACGAGACGGAACGCTACCTGGCCCGTCTCGAGGTGGCGCGGAAGGAGATCGAGGGCGACATCGCGGCGATCGACGCGAGCGGCCGTGAGGCCATCGTCATCGTCGCCGGCGATCACGGCCCCTACTTGACTGGCGATTGTCACAACATGACGAACACCCAGCCGGACGATCTGACGGCAACGCACCTGCGAGACCGGTACGGGACGCTCCTGGCGATTCGATGGCCGCACTCGAACACGCGGACTGACCGCATCGAGGTCATCCAGGAGGTGTTCCTGGCCGTAGCGGCCTCGCTGCTGGACGACGACCGGGTCTGGGATCACCGGGTTCCGGCCGTGACGGCCGGAGACGGCGGGATTCCCCACGGGGCGGTCCGTGACGGCATCGTGATGGTGGGAAAGGACAAGGGACGGCCGCTGATGTGACTCACCTCTCGCCCAGGTGCCGCTCGAAGAACTCCGCCGCCGCCTCGCCGACCCTCACCCAGTTGCGATGCAGCAGGAAGTCGTGAATGTCGTCGGGGATCACGATTTCTTCGTAGGGGACGCCGGCGGCCGCAAGCCGCCTCACCAGGTCCGTTGTCTGCGCGAACTGCACGTTCCGGTCGTCGTCCCCGTGCACGAGCAGGACCGGCGAGCGCCACGTTCCCACCGAGGAGACGGGCGAGGCCGCCCACGCCACGCGGGCGGCCTGACGGAGGTCATCCTCGGTGAGGCCGTCGCCCACCTTTGCCGCCGCCAGCAGGTCCTCTGAGTAAGGCCTTACCCAGTTGTGGACGCCGTGGATGTCGACGCCGGCGGCGAACACGTCGGAGTTCCGGGCCAGCGCGAGCGCGGTGAGGTAACCGCCGTACGAACCGCCGTAGATCCCGACCCGCTTGGGATCGACGTCGGAACGCGACTGGAGGTAGCGCCCGGCGGCCAGCACGTCCTGGTATTCGGAGGCGCCCCGGGCCCCGGCGCGTTCCGGGTAGTGGAAGTCGTGGCCGTAGCCGCTGCCCAGGCGGTAGTTGACCGACAGGACGATGAACCCGCGGCTGGCGAGGTACTGGTTCAGCGCGTACACGTTCGAGTAGTAGAAGCCGTAGTGCCAGCCGAGCAGCATCTGGCGCGGCGGCCCACCGTGCACGAAGACAATCGCCGGCCGGCGCGCCGGGCCGCCCGGGGTGCGGAACACCTGGCAGTGGATGTCGAGGCCGTCGGGCGACTTCACCACGACCGGCTCGGGCACGACGAAGCGGTCGGCCGGGAAACCGGCGGGAACCAGGCGGCCCGTCACCGGGACGACCTCGCCGCCGCCGACGGGACGGACCTTGAGGGTGGCTGCGTTTCGCGCGTCGGAAGCCAGCCAGGCCAGCCACCGCCCGTCCGCGGTGAGGAGGGGCGACCACTCGATGCCGAGACCCGGCGAGAGCGGCGCCGGCTCCGGGCGATCCACCGGGACGCGGAAGAGGTGCCGGCGATCGACGTCGTGCGCGTCGCCCCCGGTGTTGGCGTTATACAGAATGCTGCGCCGGTCGGGCGCGATCGCCACCCATTCGACCATGAACCGGCCCGGCGTCAGCAGCAGCGGCCTGGACGAGCCGTCTGCCACCACCGAGTAAAGGTGCGGCCAGCCGTCGTGGTACGAGAGGAAGACGAGGCAGTTGCCATCCGACCAGTTCAGGTTGGGACCGCCGAGCGTGCGGGGGATCGAGTCCGCCAGCGACTCTCCGCTGCGCCACACCTCGCGCCCCTTCCCCGTCCGGACATCGGCCACGACAATCGACCAGGGCTGCGGCGCCTGTGCGAGCGGTGGCCTTCGTGCACCGCCCCGTCCGGGCTGACGCACGAAGGCGATGCGCCGGCCGTCGGGCGCCCACACCGGGCGCGAGTCGCGCGAGGTGCTGGGGGCGAGGTAGCGGATCGGCGCGTTCGGCCCGGCATAGAGGCCGATCAGGCTGTGGTCGTCGCGATCCGACACGAACGCCACCGTGCGCCCGTCGGGTGACCAGGCGGGCGAGTGGTTCCGGCCGCGGGCGAAGAAGAGCGCCGAGGCCTGGCCACCGATCTCGGCGGCCCAGATCTGGTTGCCGCGGACGAAAGCCACGCGCCTCGACCGGGGGGCCGGCACCGGACCGTCGCCCTCCCCCAGCTGCACGGGCGGGCCGCCGGCAACCGGCACGGCCCAGACCTGCATCCTGGCCTGAGCGGGACTGCTCGAGGGGTTTGGCGCCAGGCCGCCCTCTGCCGCCCAGTTCGCCCCGTGGTCGCCGCCCCTCACGTAGACGAGGAAGGCGCCGTCGCCCGAGAACGCAAGGTTGGTCAGCTCCTGCCCCTCGTCCTCGCCGTAGGAGGTGAGACGCCGCGCCTCGAACGCGGGTGCCTGGGCCACGTAGATGTTGCGCCGCCCTTGCTCGTACGAGGCCCAGGCGATGGTGGCGCCGGACGGCGCGGCGACGAGCCCGGAGTGAAACGGCGCGCTGAGGGCCTGGGCGACGGTGAAGGGGCGCTGGGCGAGGAGGCCCGGCACTCCGAGTGCCGCGACCAGCGCGCCGGTGAGAAGGGCGAGTCGGAGATTCGGCATGGCGCGGGATTGTCGCTCCTGCTATAATCGCCTGTCCGCCTCGGCGGACCCTGCCTTTTTCGGGTGGCCAGGTAGCTCAGCTGGTAGAGCACGTGACTGAAAATCACGGTGTCCCCAGTTCGACTCTGGGCCTGGCCACCAATTCATCCTAAGAGCCTCGTCGCCGGCCAGCCAAGCCTTTTGGGCCTGCGCCTTCACGCCTTCAGCCTGCAGAGGCGCAGGGCTAAAGCCCTGCGCCTCCAGGGCCTCGAGGCCCAGGCTCCAAGCCTCGCGCCTACCGATGATCGGGCAGCCTGCCCTGCGCCCCAAGCCTTTAGGCCTGCGCCTCGGAGCCTTAGGCCTGCGCCTGGGTGCCGCAGATCGCCCCCCCCGGCAGCGCGATTGCAAAGGCGTTGGATCGACGAAGTGCCAACCCAGCCATGAAGCGTGCAGCGTTCGCCCTGTTCATTGCGCCGGCCCTCCTCATCGCGGCCCCCGGCGGCTGGGGACCGTGGCCATCCGGGACGGCGCTGCAGGCGCGCGCGATCGAAGTGCGCGACAGCGTGGCGATTGCGACCGCATTCCGCGTGCCGGGCCACTACCGGATCCTTCCCGGCACCTACCGCGGCAACTTCGTCGTCTCGGCAGACGACGTGACCGTCGACGCCACCGGCGTGCGGTTCGAACCGCAGGACCGGGAACGGGCCACCCTCACCATCCTCG